>CALJVJ010000349.1 GCA_937974625.1 uncultured Saprospiraceae bacterium | reverse complement strand
CATGGCTAAGATTAAGTTAGAATACATTTGGCTCGATGGAAACGAGCCGACTCAAGTTTTAAGAGGAAAAACCAAGGTGGTTGATTCTTCCAAATTTTCTGGAAAGCTAGAAGAATGTGACCAGTGGTCTTTTGATGGCTCTTCTACTCAACAAGCAGAAGGAGGTTCTTCTGATTGTATTTTAGACCCAGTTTACATTTGTGGTGACCCAGGTCGTAAAAATTCTTATATCGTTATGTGTCAGGTGTTGACACCAGATGGCTTTCCACATCCATCAAACGGTAGAGCAATGATTGACGATGATGATGGGGATTTTTGGTTTGGCTTTGAACAAGAATATGTTTTGCAAGACCCTGCTACTCGTAAGCCTTTAGGTTTCCCTGCAAGCGGTTATCCTGCACCACAAGGTCCTTATTACTGCTCCGTCGGTGCGAAAAATGCTTTCGGTAGAGAAATTGTAGAGGAGCACTTAGACATTTGCTTAGATGCAGGGTTGAATGTAGAAGGTATCAATGGGGAAGTAATGGCAGGTCAATGGGAATTCCAAATTTTTGCAAAGGGAGCCGCTTCTGCTGGTGACCAAATTTGGGTAGCTCGATATTTATTAGAAAGAGTCGCAGAACAATATGATGTAGCGGTAGACTGGCATTGTAAGCCTGTAAAAGGTGATTGGAATGGCTCTGGGATGCACGCGAACTTTTCTAATACACAATTGAGAACGGCTAACTCGAAAGCTGTTTTCGAAGAAGTTTGTAATAAATTTGCTCCGCAGCACGTCATCGATGCCTGTATTTCTGTCTATGGCGCAGATAATGAACAACGGTTGACTGGATTACACGAAACGCAGTCTATCGATAAATTCTCTTACGGGGTTTCTGATAGAGGTGCCTCTATTCGTATTCCTATTTATACTGTTCAAAACGGTTGGAGTGGGTATTTAGAAGACCGAAGGCCAAACTCTGAAGCTGACCCATATAAAGTAGCTGCAACTATTATCAAAGTAGTAAAAGGCGGTTTTGAGGCTGGCGATGCTATAAAAGCTGGAACTTACGGTGCAAATATTGATGACTTGACAATCGTTGAAGGTATCGGACCAAAAATTGCTTCTATTTTAAAAGAAGCAGGGGTAGATACTTTAGTCGAATTATCAAAGAAAGAACCTGCACAAATTAAGGAAGTATTATCTGCTGCAGGTAAAAGATATGCTGCACATAACCCTGGTACATGGCCTAAGCAAGCAAGTTTAGCAGCGGCTGGCAAATGGGATGAATTGAAAAAATGGCAAGATGAATTAGATGGTGGGAAATAATAATTTAAATGGTGAATGGTAAATTATAAATATTAAGTCTTACTATTCTAATTTAATTTGAATTCCATTCAATTTTAAAATATATAAAAAGCCGTTTCGATATATTTTCGGAGCGGCTTTTTAGTTTTTGACTTTCTTCTCTAATAGATTTAAAGCATATTCCTCATCTTTCCAACCAACTAACTCCGTAGTTCCTAAGCCATTTCGATATAAAAACCAATCCTGGATTATCTGTTTTTCTCCAGCATTTTTAGTGATAAACTCTTGAAAACTAGTTGTTTGTGATAATTGCAAAACAGTATCTAGTGGGGAGGCAATGATGATATGCTTCAATTGATTTGCTTCTCGGACTAAGAGTGTTCCTATTGGTCTTACGTCCATTACCCTTCCTGCACTTACACTTTCTGATAATACCAAAACGGCTGTATTTTTACTTTCATCTAAATACCCTAAATTTCCTATCAATGGCAAAAAGGATTGGTTGGTACTTTGCCCTGCGGCAGTGCTAATTTCTACTTTAAAAGCAGCTGGAATATCCGTATAATCTACTTCGGGTTGAACTTCTTGCTCACAAGAGCAAATAAGAACTAGTATTAAAGCGCAATAAATCGGCAAATATCGCATAATTGTATGTATGAATTTTATTGGATGAATTGGAAGGCTTCCAACCATGTTATCGCAAGATATTGTATTTAACGATAGACTCAAAACAATCCCCAAAAATTCATAACTTGGCATTGGACTTTATTTTAAAAAAAATTCCAAAAAAACTCGTGACCAAAAAATCGACTAACTTATCTTTCAAATTTAAATCTATCGGGCATCGCTTTATGCGATTCATTAGATTGGTGCCGACTCGCTTATGGCGACTTGGGCAGCATATCTTTCGTGGCTTTACTTTTCAATTGAGTCGAAAAGAATATTGGAAAGATGAAGCCTTAAAAAGTAGTCGTGCCTCCGTTGTTTTGTTATGGTTTGCTGAACTTTTAGTCCTATTTCTAGAAATATTTGGTATAGGAGAATTGTATGAAACCATCACTGATTTTGCCAAAACTAAAACACGCCCTTTACAAGATTGGGAAATAAAAATGGCTAAAACAGTTTATGGGAATACTATTGATTACCAACTAGTTAGAATTGATGAAACCGCATGGGCAGGTCCTAAACAATACCACTTTTGTTATGTGAGTTTTAATCTAATTAATAGCTGGAAAAAGATGGCAAATCATATTCTTATTCACGAACTGATGCATATTTGGCAATACCAGAAAATGGGGGCAGTTTATATGATTCGTGCCTTAATTGCCCAACATACACATATGGGATATAATTATGGTGGAGTCGAAGCTATTCGCAAAAAGATAGCTAATGGAGAACGTATATCTGACTTTAATTTTGAACAACAGGCTGATGTCGTAGCAGACTGCTTTTTATTGCAACATGGATATGCGCCACAATGGGGTACTGCTAGTTTAACGGATTTGTCTACTTATCAACAAATGCTGGAAGGATTGGAGGGGGAACAAATTGCTTAATAATATTTATCCGTTTCAAGAGAGCTTCCAGAATCTATCCGACTTGGCGGTTCTGGAAGCTCTATAATTGGCTATGAAACTGATTGCTGCTGAATCAACTTACTTAAATTCTATCAACTCTACATCTTCCCAAAAAATATAAATTGGGTCGGTATCATCTTTATCAAATACCAAAATTCCTGTATTTTTTTCATCTACATCTTGTGCATCATCCAATTCGTATTTTTCTCCTGATTTTAAGACCACTTTACTTTCATCTCCACCTCTAGGTTGGATGCTTTTAATGGCTCGGAAGGGAATTTCAAACTCCGTATCTTTTACTTTTCCATTCAAAATTTCATAACCATAAGCTTCATCTAAATCATAAACAATTTTTCCAGTATAAGACTTTCCATCTTCTGTTTTCACAGTACCGTAAATTCGTTCTGGCTTAGCAAAACTGTTATAACTTTTTAATGGTACTATTGGCTTCTCGGTGAAATATACTTCATCAAAATCATCCCAATCTATTACTACTCTACCCTTTCCAGGCATGACGACGACGACTCCACGATTGCCATTATCTACATCGTTGGAATCTCCCATTCGATAAGTTCTTCCACTTTTTAAGGTTACTTCACTACTATTTCCACGCTGTTTTATACTTGCAATATTGTGAAACTCTATGGACATATCTGCATCTCTTGTCTCTCCATCTAGTTTATCTGAACCAACTCGTTCGTCCTTATCCCAAATGATATAGCCCTCATAAGTGCCTGTCCATGATTTTACTTTCCCATATAAAGGCTCTCCTATTTCGCTTTTAAAACCTTTGGGCGTTGACTTAAAATCTACTGTTTCTACATCTGACCAATCTAATTCTATTTTTCCAATTTCAGGGTCATATACTCTAATTTTAGAGCCAATATCGTTATAACCTGTCCCATTTAATTTGACCGTTTCCCCATCTCTCATTTTCACATAGACCTTAGAACTATTCTTTCGTTTAATTTGCTGAATATCACCAAATTGTACAGAAAATTGATGCTTAAAATCATGGTGAGTTTGACTAATATTTCGACTTACCCATCCGCCCCAACTTCTGCCAGTAGACCAGCCATTTCTGTTATTTCTGCGGTCTGCAATTCGTTCTTTAATATCATTATCTAAATAATCTAAGTTCTCATTTTCGGTTTTACTGGCGTTGAACATATCGGTCCAGAAGGCTTCTTCTTTACCCCAACGAAGTTGACCTTCGTAAATATCTCCATCCCAAGTAGTCACTTTCCCATACAGCCAAGCTTCAGATGCATTTTGTGCTGTCATCGAGATGGAACTGGTAATTAGAAAAGCAATAAAGAAAGAAAATTTTAGAATGGATTGAGTAAGGCTTGTTTCTTTTCGAGTGAAATAAATTCTCATTTTAAAAGGATTTAGGTGTTAACGGTGATTTTAAGTAATGCAGCCTAATTAATCTGTATTACTAACTTTACTTTAATGACACCTAAATTATTGAAGGGATGCAATTTTATAAAAATTTAAAAAAAAATCCGTTGACAAACTTGTGTTTGTCAACGGATATTTCCAAAAAGCTTAGTGTTAAGCATTAGAAATGAAAAATAAATAACTTTACTTTTGCCTTCAAATTTCGTTAAAAATACCTGACTCTGCCAGCCGCTCGCCGTAGCCGTGCTATGTCTGCGTTTTTTGCCTTATTAGAAAACAAAATAACTGCGCATCATGGTCTAAATTATTTAATTTTCATTTCTTACGTTTTTATATAGAGAACTTGTTTTTAATTTAAATGCAGCATTTTTTTAGACACTGCCCCAAAATCTGTTTCTAGTTTATAATAAATCAAGCCTTTTGGTACCTCCTCTCCTTTAATAGTAAAAGAGTTAAAGCCTTTTTCTCCTGAACCATTATATACTTTTATTACTTTTCCATCCTCATCTCTCAGCGTCAATTTAGCAAAACCATTTTTAGGTAAAAAGTAATTAATAGTCGTTATTTCTTTAAATGGATTGGGTTTGTTTTGGTAAACTTCTAAAGTACCTGCTTCTTCTGGGGCGGACCTAAATAATAACTGTAAGGTCATTACATTTCCATCTTTATCATAACCCTCTGTTCCTACAGGTTTATTCAATAGAGTAATAAAATCACTTAATAAGCCATCTACATTTGGGATTATTTCCAATTCCAAAATCGAAGTTTCTGACTGGTGACTTTCTTCCTCTATTTTATTATTCACGGCTACCCTATTCCCAGTTGATTCGTAAAGCCAATTTGCAACAATCAAATCTCCTGGCAATTGCTTTAAGGAAAGTCCGGGTTGCTTTTTAAACGTATTTTCTAATTGCGTAATTTCTGCGTTATCTATTTTTAAGGTTAATTGGTATGCTACTAACTCGGCAAAATCATTCGTAGAAAATGGAACTACATAATGCTGCCCAGCTTTCAAACTACTATTTAACAAATTAACTGTCAATGTTTTAGCACTTGGAAAAATATCATTTCCAATATTTTCTTTTACAGTGTAACTGCCGTTTACATCTCCTAATTTAACACCTATAAAATCTACTTCATACACTCTTTCAGCCTTGATAATGGTTATATTACTGGGTAATTGGACTTGGTATTTAGGTAAACTATTAAAATAAGCTGCTGGTACAATTCTCCACCCTGCAGCTTGAGTTTCTCCATTGATTACCTGCTTTAAAATTTCTAAATCATCATAAGTAATGGTACCTGAATTATCTAAATCCGCTGCTAACCATTGATACCCTTGGTCAAAAAGTTTTTCTCCAGATAAATGCTTTTGTAGCTGAATTAAGTCCGCAGTGCTGATGCCCGTTTGAGCGGCAATTTCTTTTTGAAAATGAAAGATTGTTCGGTCTTCTACTAGGGTATTATAAAATTCATATCGACCATCATAAAGTGTTTGAAAAGTTTGACTCCCCACCTTGACAGTGGCATTTTCTATTGGATACCCCCTCCAATCTTTTAGGGTCCCTGTAATATCTTTATTTATTTCGTAATTCCCTCGATAAAAATCGGTCATCGACACTTCATTAGCTATGTAATTTTCTAAACTTTTACCTTGACTAAATCGAGCCAATACAGGGTCTTTTTTATTCACATACAATCGAACACTCTTATGGTCAAATGTATAGGGTAATTGAAAACTAAACAATAACACGGGCTCTCCTGCTGTAAAATTAATGGTCCCGCCTTGCGAAACGAAAGTATGAAAATCTCTTTTTGGAAATTCTTTTGGCTGACATACGGGTTGTAGGTCTAACCATTTTCCTGCTGATAAATTACTTGTTTTTATGGACTTATCCTCCACATCCGCTGGTATTAAAACCGTCACTTGACTACCTGCTCCTAACAAAAATTCTCCTTTGGTAAAATCAGGTCTAGCAAGTACTTCATACGTAGCAGTGCTTTGGTTAAACCGTAAGGTTAAATCTACTTTTTGAGCATTTACAAGATTACCCAAAAGCAGCAACAGAAAAAACAATAATGTTTTTAAATTTTTCATAATAAAAGTATAAGCGCTCTTTTTGAAAATGATTTTGGTTAAAATGTATAAGAATGCAAGCATTCCCAAGCTAATCAATAGGATATAGCCATATAAAAGTTTTTAAGAACTTTGAAAAAATAAATTAGGTACTCTTATTCGGTGGTTATTTACGAACAAACTTTTCGTCAGAGATGGGAATCGGGTCTATAGTAAGTTGAACGGCTGTAAAATTAATATATTCTGTCTTTAGTGTCAAACAGTTTTATTTATTTATTTGTTCAATAAAAAGATATTTTCTGAAAATTATAATCAAAAACCCTAAGGCTACTAAAAAAAGGTCTAATTTATATCTAGTGGAATTTATTTCCCAGCCATTGCCGCCCATTATGACTAAACTTTTTGCCCCTGCCTTGATACCTGTCATAATAATTAGATAAATTCCTGCCCAAGACAAAAGCGCTACCTTAGTTTGTTCATGATTACTTATCAATAGATAAAGCAATAAAATATAGATAGAAGCTTCTAGTAAGGCGGAAAAATCACCCATTAACACTCCAATAAATAACTCTCTGAATAACAAAAGGGCAATTAACACGCTGAAGAAATAACGATATGTTTTTTTGAGTTGAATAGTTTTATGATTTTATAGCATCCTGTTTTGACACTTGACCTTTATTCAGGATTGTGGTTTCCAATTAGGCATATGTCGATAGATACCTTTGAGGATATCATTGACTACTTCTTTTAAGGTTTGATTTCCATCAATTTCTATTACTTCATGCCCTCTATCTTGTTGCAGGTATTTTATGGCCGAAAAATATTTTTGGCGGTAAGTGTCGAGTTTTGTCTCAAATAACTCGACCGGCTCATTTCTTTTGTTCATCCGTTCTCGGCACACTTCTGCCCTGACATTTAGGAAGAAAATAAGGTCCGGCTTCCGTGCGTTTTTATTCAACAACATCACTTGGTCAAAAGAGAAATCATCGGCACTATTATACACCAAAGAAGACAGATAATATCGGTCGCAAATAAAAATATGGTCATCGCCTTTTGCCAACCAAGGTTTTATCAGGCGGGCATTATGGTCCAAACGATTAGCTGCATAGGCTAGTGCCAAAACAAAAGGGTCGAATTGGGTAATCCGCTTCTCTAGTACATCCCGTATATAATCTCCCCCACAAGAGGGATTATGCGGTTCGTAGCTTCGTTTAATTTTTCCAGTAAAACTTTGCTCCAAATGCTCTTTCAAGGCAGCAGATGCTGAACTTTTACCAGAACCATCTAATCCTTCGATAACTATAAAAAGAGAATCTTTGCTCATTTATTTTGACATATACCGACGATTGTAATCGACGATGTTAGGTATAAACGACGAATGAACCCGCATGAATGCATAGCGGGCAGGTTCGTTTGTAATTGAGCGGCAAAAATACCAAAAAGTAAACAGAGCTGATAGATATTTCAACCAAATAATAAAACGGTTCTTCCAAACAAACCGTATTTTTAGGTCCTATTTATTTTTCAATGATAAAAATCCTAAAAAAAAGCTATCAATATTTATTTAAAAAACATTTGCGAAAAACAAGTGTTGCCCTCCTTCTATTAGGAATTTGGTATTATTTTGCCCTACCTAATCCCTTGTTTAATCAGCCCACCTGTATGGTTTTGGAAGATAAACGACATAACTTAATAGGTGCTAAAATTGCCAAGGATGGACAATGGCGTTTTCCACACCAAAAGGAAATCCCAGATAAATTTGTTCAGGCGATTACACAATTTGAAGACCGCCGCTTTTTTTATCATCCAGGAGTAGACCCTATTGGAATTGGGCGGGCTATGCTTCAAAATATTCGAAATCTTAAGGTCGTTAGTGGTGCTAGTACTTTAAGTATGCAGGTTATCCGACTAGCAAGGAACGGTAAAGCTCGAACTATTTCAGAAAAAATCATAGAAATCATTTTAGCCACAAGATTAGAATTAGGCTACTCGAAGGCAGAGATTCTTGCTTTTTATGCTTCCAATGCGCCTTTTGGTGGCAATGTGGTTGGTTTGGATGCAGCCTCTTGGCGTTATTATGGTAAAAGACCCGCCTTATTATCTTGGGCGGAAGCTGCTACTTTGGCGGTGCTACCTAATAGTCCTGCGCTAATTCACCCAGGAAGAAATCGAGCCGCTTTATTGGCAAAACGGAACAGATTACTTGACCAACTTTTTAAAAATGGCCAATTTGATGACTTAACGTTGGACTTAGCTAAAGCAGAAGCATTGCCTCAAAAACCGCTACCCTTACCCCGATTAGCACCACATTTATTGGACCGAGCTTATCAAAAATATTTTGCCAAAAATAAGGAAAGTGTTTCCCGATTAACCACCACCATTGACCCTAATCTTCAAAAACAAACGAATAGAATTTTAGCTAAACACCAAGAACAGTTGAGCGGTAACGGGATTTATAATGCCGCAGCCATCATTCAAGAAGTTGAATCAGGGAATATTATTGCCTACGTTGGCAATGTAGTAGGTGCGGGAAGCGAACATGGTGAACAAGTCGACGTTATCAAAGCGCCTAGAAGTACAGGTAGTATTTTAAAGCCATTTTTATACGCAGCCACTTTGCAGGATGGATTGATTTTTCCAAACAGTTTATTGTCCGATGTACCGACGCAAATGCAAGGCTATAAACCAGAAAACTATCATTTATCTTATGATGGCGCAGTAACCGCAAAAAGAGCCTTAATTCGGTCTCTTAATGTCCCTTTTGTACACCTTTTAAAAGATTTCGGACTAGAACATTTTCATTTTCTATTAAAAAAATTACAACTTTCCACCATTTCTCAATCTGCTACTTATTATGGTTTACCTCTAATCTTAGGCGGTGCTGAAGGAAGACTCTCTGAAATCACCAATGCCTATACTGGCATGGCAAGAACCCTTAATCACTTTCAACCATTAGACGGTCGGTATGATACACGAGATTTTAGAAAATTAAATTTTAGACATCAAGTAGGGAGTGAAAATCCAGCTATTGATAAATACGCTAAAACGGTGGTGGGGGAAGCGCCAATCTTTTCTGCTGCTGCTATTTATCAAACTTTCGAAGCGATGCAAGCAGTTGAAAGACCTAATTCTGATGGCAATTGGGAAAATTTTCAATCCAGTCAGCAAATCGCATGGAAAACTGGAACGAGTATCGGATTTAGAGATGCGTGGGCAGTTGGGGTGACTCCTAAATATGCAGTTGGTGTTTGGGCTGGAAATGCAGATGGGGAAGGTCGCCCAGGACTATTGGGCGTTAAAGCTGCTGCACCTATTTTATTTGATTTGTTTGATATGCTACCTTCAGCTGATTGGTTTGAACCACCTTTTGATGATATGGCGTCTTTTTCTGTTTGTCAACAAAGTGGTTATCGAGCATTGGATATCTGTGAGGTGGATACCATTTATGCCAATCCTTCGGGTACAAAAGTGGCTGCTTGTCCACACCATAGATTGGTCCATTTAGATAAAAGTCAGCAATATCAAGTCAATAATTCCTGCGAACCACCATCGGAAATGATTCACCAATCGTTTTTTGTACTGCCGCCCGTGGAAGAACATTATTACCGATTTAAAAATCCTAATTATCAAACCTTACCTCCATTTCGTCCAGATTGTAATACTGTGAAGGATGAACAATCAAATCCAATGCAACTCATCTACCCAAAGGTCGAAAGTAAAATATTTGTCCCGATTGATATTACGGGTGCATTGAGTCAAACCATTTTTAAAGTCGCTCATCGCAATGGGGATGCCATCGTTTATTGGCATTTAAATGATACCTATTTAGGAAAAACGGAGACCTTCCATGAAATGGCTTTGCAACCAGATGCAGGAAAACATACCTTAGTTTTGGTGGATGGAAAAGGAAATCGTCTGGAAAGCGTGTTTGAGATATTGGGAAGGGAATAAGGTGATTTTATTTATAGCTAAACTCAATCCGTGACCTAGTTTTTTTTAGTCAAGGAATGAGTTTAGCCAACAATGACCATTTGTTAATCTATGTAATTCATTCGACCGGAGGCGGTACCATAACTACTTTCTAGCCGGTAAAAATATAAGCCACTTTGAGCAAAGTCTTTTTCTAATTGATAGTTTTGAAAACCTGCATCAAAAAACTTCTCTTCATTGAAAACCATCCGTCCTTTAGCATCAAAAATCTGTAAAACAAGGGTACTACTTTGAGGGAGATAAAATGGTATAGTGGTGCTAATGCTAAACGGATTTGGATAATTATCAAACACTTCAAAAGCTGATGCAGTTAGTGGCTCATGCCAATTGATAGTAAAAGGAGTCGTTATGGAATTACCAGAATATATTTCTGCTGCTAATTGCTGGTCTGCCAACCTAATAGCTTCTTCTAAGTCACCTGACTCTCTTGCTAAGAAGGTCAACTTAAAAGGTATTGCTCCTGCTTTCAAATTTAGTGCTTCAGTTTGGTTCCAACTAAAAGTTAAGACGCCATCTTCCACAAAATAATTGTGCGCCGAAATTTCTAAATCACTGATAATATCTAAAAAAGTTAATTTTGAATCATCAAATTTCAAGGCAAATTGGAGGCCTTCTATCGATATATTCCGGCTTACCGTGAAAGGGACTTCTGTCAAAGCTCCTTTTGTCAATTTATGGTTACTTAAAGAAAATATTGGCGAATTAACTTCTGGATTAGACCGACTTCTAGCAGAAGATTTTAAGTTAACCGAATTATTCAAATCTCCTATCTTTATTGCCACAAAACGGTTATCTAGTTGTGGTCCTAACTTGGTCATATCCAAAGGAATTGAATAAGGTACATTTTGTTCTAAAGGAGAAATATCTTCATCAAAAACATAAGCGGCATCTACAAATTTCCAAGAAGGGGTATTCGGAAATTCATCAAGCACAGAAAGTATCAATTGGCGCAAAAGTAACATGTCGTAAGCCGTAATTTCTCCTGAGCTATTTACATCCGCAGCTAATATTTTATAGGGAGAATCTAATTTTTTTAAGCCTAATACATGCTTTTGTAAAAAAAATACATCTAAAGTGGATACCCCATTCCTGACATTATTTTCAAAGTGGTTATCTGGAGTTAGGTTATAATTTTCAAGTTCGAAATTTTCAAAATAAAAATTCCCATTCTCATCTGACCCTCTAAAATAATTGACCGAACCACTAGATAGTCCTATGGTAATATTTGGTACTGCTTCATTTTTTTCTGTCACTATTTTTCCTCCAACAGCTCTCGGTGTCACTATATCAAAACCACAAAGTTGGACAGAATCATACACCCAAACATTCACTGGACAGCTAAATGATTCATCTGATGCGTTCACTCCAGATAGGTATACTTCTTGGATGCCAGCATCTCCACAGTTAAAATGGCCTTTGCTTAATGTTAAGGTTGAAAAAATGGTGGAATCTTCTGGTTGAACTTGAAAATCGGATGGTTGAAGTGGTACATAAAATGGAATACCTTGTGGCAACATGGCATAAGTCGCACTTTTGGTATCAGGGCATTGGGCAAGCAGGCTTGTATTCAAATAGAGCAATACCAATATTGGTAGTACCCATTTATCATGGAATCTATACTTGTGCATCGGCTTGAGAGATAAATTAGTATTGATTCAAAAACAACTTATCTTTCAATTGATTCTTTTTCAAATAGGTTTTAACTCATCTGCAAAAAGAAACAGTTGAAAATCAATAAATCACCTTTTCATCGTTTCTAAGTTTGGATAAGACTGTCTTATTACAAGAAAGCCTCCGTCAAGTAAAGCCGTTTAATTTGGATATGGTACTTTACTCAACAAAATATAATACTATGGACAAGTTGGTTGGTTGCAAATTATTTGCCAATTATTTCGTTTTGTATGATATTATGCAAAATAAAGGGCTAAAAACGGGTTTTAGTCGTCAATGCGAGGCTATTTATTGAAAAAACTTAACAGTCAACTACTTATATATTATAAATTTTCTATCTGTTTCCAAAAAGGAGACTTCCTATTCTAACCATGGTACTGCCTTCTGATATGGCTAATTGATAATCTCCTGACATCCCCATCGATATCTCTTTAAAGGAATCCTGGGCGCTAAAAAAGTCTTTTTTTAGTTTTTCAAATATCTGTTTCAGATATCTAAATTCTAGCTTTACTTGTTCTTCATCGGAGGTAAAAGTTGCCATTCCCATGACGCCTACAATCCGAATATTTTCTAGTTTTTTAAAACTGTCACCCTTCAACACTTCTTTCACTTCCACTTCATCAAAACCAAACTTACTAGACTCCTCTGCTATATGAAATTGTAATAAACAATCTATAATTCGGTCGTTTTTCGCTGCTTGTTTATTGATTTCTTTTAACAATTTTAAGCTATCAACCGCATGAATTAAGCTAACAAAAGGCGCAATATATTTCACCTTATTGGTTTGTAAATGACCGATTTGGTGCCATTCAATGTCCTTTGGTAATTGCCCTTCCTTTTCTACTAACTCCTGTACTCTATTTTCACCGAAGATGCGTTGCCCTTCTTCGTACATTGCTAGGATTTTATGTACAGGCTTTGTTTTTGAAACTGCTACTAAGGTCGTTTTTGTTGGCGCTAATTCTGCTAAAATTTGTTGAAGCATTTATTTTGAATGTGAGGTAATGAGATAATCAGGTTTATGAGGTTTTTCGGATTATAGAAAAATTAAAACGGCAAATTGTTCACATCTACATTTCCTCCTGTGATAATAATGCCTACTTTTTTTCCAGCAAATCGTTCTTTTTGTTGTAATAAAGCTGCAAAAGGAACAGCACAACTTGGTTCAATAATTATCTTCATTCGTTCCCAAATAATACGCATGGCTGCTACTATTTCTTCTTCTGAAACGGTAATGATATCGTCTACTAATTTGGTAATTATGTCAAAAGTGTAAGTTCCTAAATTGGTACGCAATCCGTCTGCAATAGTATCTACTCTCGTATTATATTGCATTTTCCCACTTTTAAAGGAACGAAAAGCATCATCTGCCCATTTCGGTTCTGCTCCTATTATTTGAGCATTTGGCAATAAGGCTTTAGTCGTAATTGCTGTTCCACTCATCAATCCGCCGCCACCAACGGGTGCCATCACTATTTGTAAATCTGGAACTTCTTCGATTAATTCTTTGGCACAAGTCGCCTGACCTCCTATTACATCGTAATTATTATAGGGATGCAAAAACGTTGCTCCAGTTTTCTCTACTACTTTATTTAAGGTACTTTCTCTAGCTTCTAGCGTTGATTCACAAGTAATAATTTCGGCTCCGTATCCAGCAGTTGCAGCTCGTTTAATCGCAGGTGCATTTTCAGGCATCACGATATAGGCTTTCACTCCATGATTCTTTGCGGATAAGGCGACCGCTTGGGCATGATTGCCCGATGAATGCGTCGCTACTCCTTTTTCTTTATCAGCCTGACTTAAAGCTAAAAGCGCATTAGCTGCTCCACGCATTTTGAAGGCACCTACCTTCTGAAAATTTTCACATTTGAAAAATATTTCACAGCCACTCATTTCATTAATCGCCGTTGAACTCATTACAGGGGTCTGATTAATGTAGGGCTTGATGCGCTCATGAATTTTTTCGACTTGTTGGAAAGTAGGAATATTCGTTAGTTTCATGTTTTGTTTTATTAGCAGAGGGCATGGTGCTTAGGGTTTTAGCCTATTCTATTCCTTTTACCCAATATCTGCCGAAGGGTAATTATGTTTTTTAATATCCACTTTTTTTCAGCTACAACAATTGTCCAAGACCAAAGGTTAGCACAAAAATAACTGTTGAAATGGCCATTTGTTTTAAATAAGGGTCCAAATCCATCGCTTCTGTTTTCGTTTGCACAGCCCTTCCATTTATCCATAAAAAGGGAACACTTAATAAAAATAAAAATTGTTGCCATCCTTTAAAATCTTGCATTACAAAAATGATGGACAAAACTAAAGCCCCAATTAATAACAACCAATGGTAAACAACAGCTTTCTCTCGTCCTAATCGTACTGGAATGGAGTATTTTCCTGCTAATTTATCTGATTTTATATCTCTCACATTATTAACATTAATCACCCCAACCGTTAATAAACCTAATGCTGTGGCAGGCAAAAAATAATTGGGTTCAAAAATATGGGTATGCAAATAATAGGTGGCTAAAGTAGCGACCCATCCAAAGAATATAAGCACAAAAATATCTCCTAACCCTCGATAACCATAAGGAAATGCACCACTTGTGTAAGTAATAGCTGCGATAATAGCTGCAATCCCGATACCCAGAAAAATAAGAAAGTCTTGGCGCGTGTTAATCGCATAATACAATAAACATAGACCTGAAACAAGCGACAAAACACTTAGCAGTATCATCGCTTTCTTCATCGCTTTCTTGGAAATAGCGCCTGTTTGAACTGCTCGTTTTGGTCCTGCTCGCTCTGTACTATCCGCACCGTGAATGGAGTCCCCATAGTCATTTGCTAGATTGGACAAAATTTGTAAACAGATAGCTGTTAAAGCTGCTAATCCAAAAACATTTTTATCGAATAGATTATCTTTTGCCGCCAAAAAACTGCCCATACCTATACTGGCGACTGCTAGCGGTAAGGTTCTCAGTCGGATAGCAGATACCCAATGTTTTAATGCCATTAAAAATAAGAATTGAATGAGTGGTTTTTAAAGCCTTCTTAATTAAAGCTAAAACTAATATTTTTTGGTAAGATTAGTGCTACTTTGGCACTATAAATTGGAATTATTAAGTAGATTTCAAATTAATTCTTCTTCGAGAATTGATGACTTATTGAGCTGCTACTAAAGCCTGATTTTTCATGGTAGGTTTAGGTTCCATAGGTAGCTTTTTTATGGTAAAAAACATAGTTGTTCCTACCCCTTCTTCTGATTCTAGCCAAATTTTTCCACCATGATTTTTTACCACCTTTTTACAAATGGCCAGGCCAATACCCGTACCTTCGTATTTATCGCGTGTGTGTAATCGTTTAAAAATAATAAAAATCTGTTCTTGGTATTTTTTGGATATGCCTATTCCATTATCTCTAATCTGAAATTCATAATGATTTTCAAGGGTTTTATAGGAAACTTCTACCCGTGCTGGATTTTCTCCTTTAAATTTGAAGCCATTTGAAATTAGATTTTGAAGTAATTGAGAAATTTGAGTCTTATTTCCCGTAATAATTGGCAATTCGTCCACAACTAATTTACCATCATTTGCGGAAATTAGACTACGAAGATTCAAATTGACAATTTCTATAACATTATTTAAGTTGATTTTTGAAACCGTAAATTCTCGATTAAGTCGAGAAAGTGCTAATAAATCTTCTAACAAATACGACATCCGCTTTACACCGTCAATCACAAAATGAAAATATTCTTTTGCTTCTTCTGATGCGGTAGGCTCTAATTGTCTTTGGAGAATCTGGGTAAAACTGCCAATCGTACGCAGTGGTTCTTTTAAGTCATGAGAAGCAACATAGGCAAATCGTTCTAACTCTTCATTAGAATTCAATAACTGTTGCTGCATTATTTCTTTTTCTGACATTTCTTTTTCTAGGAAATTATTTATTTCCGCCAATCGAGTCGCCTGTTTTTCTATTTGCATATTCTGCAAGGTCAATTCATCGGACTTATCTTGAATAGAAAGTAAAAGGTCATTGACTTTTGATTCGTATTTATGGTAATGAACTTTGAATTGAGAAAGGGTAATGAAGATACAAACAGCTATAAATGCCAAATTAAATACGCCTAAATAAAAAGAATCCTGATTGGCGATGAGTGCCTCATTTTTTAATATCCAATATTGTATACCGGGAATAGCGAATAAATGTAGCCCAAAAATAATTAAATGTGATTTTCTTTCATGAAACAAGATTAAACCCAGCACCAAGGTTGCCCCTAAATAAAATTGAGTCTTTGCCAAAGGGCCAAAAATAACTGTGGAACAAATGGCTGCTACAAAAGGGAAAAAAATGGCTAAAAATTTAGCTTTATCATATGCATATTTCGCCTGAAAGTAAAATGCAAATAACAATCCAGTAAAGGTTGCTGTTGGAACTAAAATCCGTAGGTAGCTACCTACGCAAAAGTTAGCCACTGCAATGCAAACGGAACTAAACATAAGCACAAAAACAGCCTGATTGGTAAAGATAATATCTCTTTTTTCAGACGAGCTATGCTCCTGCTTCACTCCAAAGGAGTATATATAGCGTAAATATTTTAAAATACTCATCTCTCTAGTTATTATCTTTCTTTAAACTCTAAGACTGCAATTTAAAATTAATGGGAGGGATTCTTTTTTAACTCTTTAAGGAAACTTCGTTAAACAAAATGCAATAACCATGCTAATTCCATTGGTATTTGCTAAAGATATTTCTCCTATTATTCCTTCTTTATATATAGCCGTCTCCTTTTTCCAAAGCCGAACGTCCAAAATCGAACACAGACTGACCATATTCGGACAGGTTTATTGAATTAAAATATTTCAATAAATTCACATTCTATTGACAATCAATTAATTACAACTTTGGCACAGGCATTGAAATTAGCATATTATCCAAACATTCTAGTAAAACTACTATTAGGAACTGGATAGAAATCACCTGACTTAAAAAAGAAAAAATATGAAAAAGTACAATTCAAACGATTTAATTTTCGACCTTATGAATCGCTAATAATTTTTGATTTTATGGTGTCGATTTTTTCCGACTGTTTAATCGACACCACTTTTTTATTCTTAAAGGACCTAAATTGAACACCATGTTTAAAAATTATTTAAAAATAGCCCTTAGACATATTAGCCGTAACAAAGCATATGTATTTATTAATGTTATTGGTTTAGGTATTGCCCTAGCTTGTAGTATGATTGCATTCGTGAACTGGCAACAAGGTGCAACTGCAGACAAATACCATGTAAAACATAAGCAAATTTTTAGAATCTTAGCGAATGCTGTAGGTGCAAATAATCTACAAGGAAACGTAGAAACGCCTTTAGGAACAAGACCTGTAGCAGATATTGAAGGCGTCATTGCTGGTGTCAGATATGAAAACAATGGGGTTATTATTCAAAATGGAAATGATGTTTTTAATGAAAATCTAAATGTAGCAGATGGTAATTTCTTAGATGTCTTTACCTTTCCATTGATAGCAGGTGATGCTAATGCAATGAAAGACCCTTCCAAAATATTGATTACTGAAAAAACAGCTAAAAAGTATTTTTCGGACGAAGACCCAATTGGTCAAATCTTAACAATCAACCCTGGTCAAGAATCGCAAAGAGAATTTGCAGTTGGGGCAGTTTTAAAAGATGTGCCTTCTAATTCCTGTTTTGACTTCGATTTTTTGACAAATATCGCCTACGTTGAAAGTGGGCCTTCTCCTGATACCTTAGAAAATTGGAAAACTAGAATAGCTGCTACCTTCTTAGTTTTAAAGGACCCAAATCAAAAACAAGAAATTGAAGCGCAACTAGCACAATATATTCCTTTACAAAATGCCGTTCCCAATACTAGTACTAGAGCGAAATACTTTTTACAGCCGTTGAGAGAAGTTTTTATGGATGTTGATGTTCATAATAATTGGATAGATGAAGCAGTCCATCCCGCCTTTTATTGGGGCCCTGGTTTGATGGCCTTATTAATTTTATTGACAGCTTGTTTGAATTTTACTAATACCACCATTTCCTTTTCTAACAAAAGATTGAAAGAGATGGGTGTCCGAAAAGTGATGGGTGGCGGTCGCCTGCAACTGATGCTACAATTGTTAGGAGAATCCTTAGTCGTATGTATATTAGCTGCTGGCGTAGGGGTTATTCTTGCAGAATATTTAACCCCTCTTTATAACCAAATGTGGAGTGATGTAGGCTTGGACTTATCACTCGATTATTTAAATAACAAAGGATTACTATTGTTTTTATTCCTCGCTATTGTAGGCACGGCATTTTTAGGTGGTGCTTATCCAGCTTTTTATATCAGCTCTTTCAAGCCCACACACATCTTTCGTGGCAACACTAAGTTTGGTGGAGATAATTGGTTAGTGCGGTCGCTTTTAGGCTTACAAATTGTCATCTCTTTAATCGCCATTATTGGTGGGGTCACCTTTGCTCAAAATGCTACTTTTCAAAAAAACACTGCACTTGGATATAATGTAGAAAGCATTATTAATGTTAATTTAGATGGAAAGAAACATTTTCAAAACTTCAAAAACCTTATCTCTGAAAACCCTGACATACAAGGCATTACTGGTTCCTATAACAATCTTGGCTTTGGAGAATGGTGGAGCAATATTGGTAAAGTAGAAGACAACCGAAGTGCACAAATGCAATACATCGGCGCAAATTTTTTGGAAGTGATGGATATGGAATTATTAGCTGGAAGAACATTTGATGAAAAATTGGAAACCGATTTTGACGAATCTATCATCATCAACGAAAAGTTGGCCGCAATGCAAAATTGGAACAATCCAGTTGGCGAACAATTAGAATTGTCAGGCAAGAACTATAACGTTATTGGACTCGCTAAAGATTTTTATGCCAACTCCTTTTTCAGCAAGCCGACGCCTGGAATCTTTATGTTTCGAAAGCCTGAAAGATTGCGAACTATGAAAATTAAAGTACCCAGTAGTAAATTAATAGCGACCAATAAATTTTTAAAAGAAAAGTGGGCAGCTGCCTTCCCGCTCGTCCCCTTCAGTAGTTTTTATCAAGATGAAACGCTAGCAGAAGCTCTAAAAATCAGTGAAAACATAGCTGTAATTTATGCTTTCTTAGCCATTGTTACGGTACTATTATCTGCCTTTGGTTTATTTTCTTTGGTGTCTTTAAATGTCTTAAAACGAGCAAAAGAAATAGCCGTTCGAAGAGTATTGGGCGCTTCATCTGAAAATATTACTTATACCATCAATAAACATTACTTTCTGGTATTCTTAGTCAGTGGCATTATTGGAGGTGTCGTAGGCTCCTGGAATGCCCTCTTCTTAACGGAACAAATTTTTGAAGTATATAATGGCATCAATAAACTCTCGGTAGTATTGTGTGTGCTTGGCATCTGCCTTATCGGTTTATTGACTATCGGTGGAAAAATATTTGGCGTGCTACGCACCAATCCTGCGGAGACTTTGAAAAGCGAATAAAATAGTTAGGAGTTATGAGTCTAGTAACTCACTCATTATTCATAACGCATTATTCATAACTAAAAAACCATGTTTCGAAATTATTTAAAAATAGCCTTTAGACATATTAGCCGAAATAAAGGCTATGTGTTTATAAATGTGATGGGGTTAGGTGTTGCCTTAGCGATAAGTATTATTGCTTTTGTAAATTGGCAACAAGGACAAACAGCCGATAAGTATCACGAAAATTTAGATAATTTATATCAAGTAATTGTCAGTTGTGTTGGGATGGACCGGCCTACCGCAGATGTTGTGGCACCTTTAGTCGCAAGAGCCGCCAATGAAATCAGTGGTATTAAAGCGGGGATACGCTGGGGGAATAAAGGGGTAACCATCAAAAGTGGCACCGATGTTTTCCGAGAACGATTGAGTGTAGCAGATGATAATTTTTTGGAAACGTTTACTTTTCCTTTATTAGAGGGAGATAAAAGTGCGCTAAAAGACCCTTCAAAAATATTTATTTCGGAAGAAAAGGCAAAAAAGTATTTTGGAACGCAAACTCCTATTGGTAAACAGGTAACTATAAATGCAGGAGAAGCAGGTCAAAAAGAATTAACAATTGCAGGGGTATTTGCCAAGATTCCAAAAAATTCTAGTATCCGATTTGATTTTTTGACCAATCTTGATTTTTTAAAACAAGGACCAAACCCTTATGATTTAACAAAATGGTCTATAAGTATGGATGCATCCTTTGTTTTGTTAGATAAAGGAGTGAAACAAACAGATATAACTGAACAATTGAATAGTTACATCCCTGAAATAAATGAAGCAAATGAATGGAGAACAAGAGTAAAATACCTATTACAGCCAATGAGTCTAGCTTATTTAGAAAGCCGAGAAGTAAATAATAATCGGCTTAACGGAGTACCCAATAATGCCCTATTTTGGTTGCCAGGTATTTTAGCCTTGATGATTCTGATTACTGCTTGTTTAAATTTTACCAATACCACCATTTCCTTCTCTAACAAAAGATTAAAAGAAATGGGCATTCGGAAAGTAATGGGTAGCGGTAGACAACAACTTATTACCCAATTATTAGGAGAATCTCTAATTATTTGTGTTTTAAGTCTTTTCCTTGGAGTCGTAATTGCAGAATATTTACTACCGACCCACAACAATATGTGGGACTTTCTCGGTATTGAAGTGGCTTTAGATTACTTCAACAATACAGGTTTATTACTATTTTTAGTTGGGATAGTCCTCTTTACTGCCTTGCTTGGTGGGGCATATCCAGCCTTTTATATAAGTGCTTTCAAACCTAGTGCTATCTTTCGAGGAAATACTAGATTTGGAGGAGACAATTGGTTGATACGGAGTTTATTAGGCGTACAAGTAGCAGTATCTTTAATGACCGTAGTAGGTGGCATTTCTTTTATGCAAAATGCCAATTACCAAAAGTCATTTGATTTAGGCTATGATTCTAAAAGCATTATAAATGTATCTTTAAATGGAGCATTAGCTTTTAATAAATTTAAAAATGGGATTTCCGAGAACCCTCATATTTTAGGGGTAGCAGGTGCTAAAAATAATTTGGGCTTTAATAGTTGGTCTACTCATCTAGGTAAAGCTGAAGATAATCGAGATGTTCAAACACACTTGGTAGGAGAACAGTTTTTGGAGGTCATGGATTTGAATATATTGGAAGGGCGAACTTTTGATGAAAATTTAGAAACAGACTATTCTGAATCAGTTTTAATTACTCAGAAATTAGTGGACGAACAACAATGGACAAGTCCTATCGGTAAAAAAATCGAAACCTATGGCACTACTAAGAAAGTTATTGGAGTTGTAGAAGACTTTTATCCGCACAACTTTTTCAGAAAACCGATTGCCAGTGTATTCCATTTTGAGAAACCTGATAGTTATCGAGTGATGAAAGTAAAAGTAGCACCGAGTCAATTGATTTCCACGAATAAATTCTTAAATAAAAAATGGGCAGAAATATTTCCCCTCATGCCTTTTGAAAGCTATTACCAAGATGAAACAATGGCTGATGCTTTAATGATTACCCAAAATGGAGCTAAGCTTTATTTATTTTTAGCTTTAATTGCTGTTTTCTTAGCTACAACAGGGTTATATTCTTTAGTAGCCATGAATGTACAAAAACGAGCCAAAGAAATTGCTATTAGAAGAGTGCTAGGCGCTGGCGTAAAAAATATCACCTACATTTTGAATAAAAACTATTTTATCATATTTGCCATTGGGGGGGTATTAGGAGCAGTTATTGGTGGTCAATTTTCTGCGTTTGCGTTAGATTTAGCCTTTGAGGTTTATCAACAAGTAGACAAATCATCCGTCATTCTTGCAGTTATCGGCATCTGTATTATAGGGGCTATGACTATCGGTTCTAAACTTGTCACTGTTCTACAAGCCAATCCAGCAGATACCCTTAAAAGCGAATAAATTAATGATGTCTGTCTACCGAAAGGTAGAAATCATGAATATGAGTTAGGAGTCTAACACTCACTCATCACTTGTCATTTATAACTCATAAATCATCACTCATAACTAAAAATAAATGATTCAATTAAAAAACATTGAGAAATACTTCCGAAGCGGTTTAAGTAAAACCTACATTCTTAAAAATATCGACTTAACCATAGAAGAAGGAGAGTTTGTCACAATTATGGGACCTAGTGGTGCGGGTAAGTCTACCCTACTCAACATCCTCGGAATGTTAGAAGAACCGACTGATGGAGAATATCATTTCTTTGATGAACCTGTTCATAAATTAAGAGAAAGAAAGCGGAACGATATTCATAAGCACTATATGGGCTTTGTATTCCAAGCCTATCATCTGATTGATGAATTGACCGTTTATGAAAACATCGAAACGCCGCTCTTATACCGAAAAGTCAAGTCCAAAGACCGCCAAAGTATGGTCGCAGAAGTCTTAGACCGTTTTAATATGGTCGCTAAAAAAGACCTATTTCCCAATCAATTATCTGGTGGTCAACAGCAGTTAGTAGGTATCGCCAGAGCTATTATCAGCAAACCCAAGTTAATTCTAGCCGATGAGCCGACTGGTAACTTGCACACTAAACAAGGCGAAGAAATTATGGAATTGTTCAAAAAATTGAATAAAGAAGATGGGGTAACCATCGTGCAAGTGACGCACTCTGAAAAGAATGCACAATATGGTGACCGGGTCATTAACCTTCTGGACGGTTGGGTTGCTACAGACGAAAAGACTAATCAATAGTTAGAAGTTGTAAACGGTCGATAGTAAGTCTTATATACTAGATTTACCACTTACCACTCACAACTTACCCCTAAATAAAGATATTTTTTAACCACGGTGATTTCTTTGAAGCAGGCAGAACGCCTGCTTTTTTTATTACATGATGAAAGGATTTTATGGGGCTTTGCTCTAAGTCGTACTTTTTAGACGTGTTCTAGGCCGTGTGCCTTTTAGGATTTGTTCCAGGTCATTTCCTAGAAAAATAAGGGTATGCTATAAAAACTTGGGATTTGAAAAATTTATCCTCTCCATCTTCTACCTTCTATCCTAATTATAATGCGCTAACAGTAAATCTGCCAATTTCTTCTCTGATAACCTGCGAACCAATTTCCCATCTTTGGCAAAAGAAATAGCTCCTGTTTCTTCTGATACGATGAACGAACTCATGCTCGTTTCTTCTGTTACGCCTACGGCAGCTCGGTGTCGCAATCCTGCACTTCTTGGTAGTTTGGTGCTTTGTGAAACCGGTAGAATACAACCTGCGGCTTGAATTTTATCTTCAGAGATAAGTACTGCCCCATCGTGTAAAGGGCTATGTTTTTGAAATAAACTTTCTAATAATTGTTGGCTGAGTTCTGCGCCCATTTCAGTGCCTGAATGAGCGTAAGTTTCGACGTTTAGTCTATCTGCTAAAACGATAAGAGCACCCAATTTTTTCTTACTCAATTTTAATAATGCACCTTTAATCGCTTCGATATGAATCTGTTTTTGTTCTCTATTGTGCTGGTCTTTGGCTAAGATTTTCGTTAAAAACCCGGATTGTCCTTTTAAAGTCGTGTTGCCTACCAATAAAAGAAAACGGCGTACTTCTGGCTGAAAAATAATGATGATAATGATGATACCAACTTCTTTTAATTGGGTCAAAATGGTGTTCAACATATCCATTTTCAAAGCCCCTACCAACCAAGAAGTCATATACAATAAAATTACTCCCAATAGGATATTGAACGCCACACTCCCACTCAGCAACTTGTAGATGCGGAAGATAAGGTATCCGACGATAAACACGTCGAGAAAGTCCCATATCGTTATTGGTAAAAATCCTATATCAAACATCTTATTAAAATGATGAATGATGAATGATGAATGATAAGTAAGTAGATTTAAATCATTGGATTTGAAAAATTGATAAGTCTAAACTTTTAGAATAATGTCTAATATTTTCAAAAAATTAAATCATGAAAAAGCAGTATCTATTTGTTATTACACTTTTATTTTCGCTAATACTTAATGGACAGTCAGACCCAAATTTAGTTTATGAACCTAAATTTAGTTTAGAAATTGAGGAAGCTTTAGCATCTGACAAAATAACGGAATCCAGAGCTGTCACTTATTTTTCAAATATAGGAGAATATGAAAAAGCAATATCCTCTCAAGATGTACCAATACAGTGGAAATTAGACACAATGACCCTTGCAGACAGAAATAATTTCTTAAAATTCCAACCCAAAAATGCTTTTGATTATTTAAGTGAAGTCACTAAGAAGGAACAAATAGTTATTATTAGTGAAGCACACCAGAAACCTCAACATCGAATTTTTACAGCAAAGATGCTCAAAGCACTTTACGCTAATGGTTTTAGACACTTAGGAATAGAAGCAGTGAATCCAGATTTTACCAAAACAGATTCTATCTATTTTCTTTTTGATGCCAAGTTAAACGAAAGAGGATATGCGCTATATAAAACCAAGACTGGGACTTATACGCTAGAACCTCAAATGAGCAATATGATTAGAACCGCTATAGCATTAGGGTTTAAAATATTTGCTTACGAAAAATTTACTCGTGAAAAAGATAGGGATTTGCAGCAAGCATTAAATGTTCAGCGATATATGAATAAACATCCTGATGGAAAAATAGTCCTTCATTGCGGATGGTTTCATGCGATTGAAAGTAGTTTTCCAAAAATAAAAAAGGATAATTGGATGGCCTATCATCTTAAAAATATAACAGGTATTGACCCCTATACGATTTATCAAGATGCCTTGTCAGAAAAAAGGATATTGCCAGAAAGCCCTTATTATCAGATGATTAAGGTAGATAAAATGAGTGTTTTAGTCCATGAAGAAGGAACAGTTTTTAATGGGGTAGATACAGTGAATCATTTTGATGTTTTGGTCTATCATCCAAGAACAACTTATATCAAAGGTCGGCCTAATTGGTTGTTAGAGCTGGAAGGGAATCGTCTCATTAAAATTAAAAAGAATAAGGTTGCTAAAAACAACTATCCAGTTATTGTAAAAGCAATACTTCAAGCGGAAGGAAAAGAAGCTGTTCCTGTTGATGTGCTAGAAATAAAATCAAGGAAAGATATCAAACGATTGGTATTGCCTAAAGGAAAATATTTGATAGAAATGATAGATAAAAATCGTAAAGTTATTTCCTATATGAAAAACGTAAATTGAAATTATACATTCAAAAACTAAAAATTATGTGCCGAATATTTTTTATTATTTTTTTAATGATTTTAGGGCAAGTCGGCTACAGTCAAAATTATGACATTGTCCTAAAAGGCGGAACGGTCATGGACCCAGAAACGGAATTTGAAGGCATTCGAAATGTCGGTATCAAAGGAGATAAGATAGTTGAAATATCTGAAGAGGAGTTAATAGGGGAGGTAGAAATTGATGTGACGGGACTAGTTGTCGCTCCAGGATTTATTGATTTACATGTACATGGTATGACCAATAAAGCACATGCCTATCAAGTGCGAGATGGGGTTACTACAGCATTGGAATTAGAAGCAGGTATGCCTTTTTTAAGGGAATGGCTGGCAGAAAAAGAGGGACAATCGATGGTTAACTTTGGGGCAACGGCTGCACATTCTACGATTCGAGCTTTAGCAATGGGACAATACGAACATTATTTTGCGGAAGCGAAAAAGATAATTGCAGAAGCAGGGACGAATAGCATCCAATTGCGAAAATTACAAATCAACCTTGGTCGAGCAGCTTACCAAAAATTATCTACGGAAGAAATAGCGAAAATGAAGCCGATGTTTATGGAAGAATTGGCAGCAGGCGCATTAGGGATTGGAGTACCTGTAGGGTATTATCCGGGGGCTACTCACGGAGAAATTTTCCGAGTTTAT
>CALJVJ010000348.1 GCA_937974625.1 uncultured Saprospiraceae bacterium | reverse complement strand
TTCGAAGACTATCATTTGAAAAATATCATGGTACAATTGTATGAACTCCCCCCCAAATCTAAACTCAAAGCTAATATGTTGGATATAGCCAATGATTGGGCACCCTATCGGTCTTTGGCAGTAAAGTATTTGTTGGCATGGAAAGCACATTTGAAAAAGAAGCTATAAGTTTATCAATATTTAACCTTGTAAAATGAAAGTCCACCAATTCAATAGGGAAGGTATTTCTGTTTTTAATGAAAGTAATTTAGTTACTGAATTGCATGCACACCCTGCACTAGAAATTATTATTGCTAAACAAGGGAATTTTACGCTACATACTTCAAAGGAGTCTCTGATTAATATCCAATATGGCTTAATTAAACCGAATATTTTGCATCGTTTACAAGCAGAAAATTGCGAATGCGAAATTATAATGGTTGAACCTGGATTTGGGGTATTAAAGCAAATTTTAGAAATTTTGAATACTCCCCAAGACAAAAAGAACATTATTGAAATAGAACCCATACTTCAATCAAATATACATAGAGCAGCCATAGAAAATTGGTCAAAAGCCGCTCAATTAATCGCTACTTATGATGAACGAATTTTACATTGCATTCATTTAATAAAGCAAAATAAAACTGCTAAATCACTGCTTTTAGCTAATTTAGCGAAAAAAGTACACCTATCTCCTGACAGACTATCTCACCTATTTAAAGCACAAGTTGGTATACCTATTCAAAAATTTATTATCTGGAATCGATTAAAAACAGCAGTTGCATTTATCTTAAAGGACCAACTAAATTTAACTCAAGCAGCACATAAAGCAGGCTTTTATGATTCTGCTCATTTTAGCAAGCATTTCAAAGAAATGTTGGGCATAAAACCTTCGACCGTTTATAATAGCAGAATCGTACAAGATTTAGGTGAAAGTTTGTGATACTTTTGTAGGACAAAAAATTATATAAAATATGTCCTTAGCAAAAAAATTATTAGTAGAATTTACCTTAGAAGCTGCCGTTACTAGAAGATATTTGGCAAGCGTGCCTTTTGACAAAGCTGATTTCCAACCGCACGAAAAGTCAGAAAAACTAGGAAGGTTAGCTATTCATGTTGCCGAAATAATTGCTTGGTGGAAAGAAAGTATTCTCCATGAGGAGTTAGATTTCATTGACTTTGAACCTAAAAACATTCAATCGACAGCAGAATTATTAACTTATTTTGATGCCTTAGTTGAAGCAACTAAAACTGTTTTGCGACAAGTAACAAATAAAGACTTTAAAGGTAATTGGACCATGCGACACGGTGAAGAAATTCTTTTTACTTTACCAAAAGAACAGGTCGTCCGTATTTTTTGCATGAATCATTTAGTGCATCATCGGGCGCAACTGGGCGTTTATTTACGGCTCTTGGATATTCCCGTACCTGCTGCATATGGTCCTTCCGCTGATGATTATGATATTATTTTGGCTCGTCCATTTGGTAGTATCTAAAAAATTGCTACTCCATCTTTCTTTTTTTGAGGTCTTACACTTAAAATTTATTTATTAGCTTTAAGTCTATTTTCTATAAAAAGGCTATAAAGCAATGACCATCAAAATCAACCAACTCAACTATTTCTATAAAGAAAGCGGACAAGGGGAAACAGTCCTGCTTGTTCACGGCAATCCTGACAGTGCGGATTATTGGGATGATGTAGTGCCAATATTGAGTAAAAAATATCGTTGTATCACACCCGACTTACCAGGTTTTGGACGGTCAGATATTCCGGATAATTTTGATTTTAGTCTCAACGGATGTCAAGAATGGTTTGACTCCTTTATTGCTACTTTGAATCTACAAGACCCTATACACATCGTGATTCATGATGTCGGTGCATTCTATGCCATTACATGGGCCATTAATAATCCCGACAAAGTCAAATCAATTTGCATTACCAATACCCTATTTTTCTCAGATTATCGTTGGCATATTTGGGGACGTATTTGGCGAACGCCTATTCTCGGTGAAATATCTAACCTTTTTCTAAGCAAATGGCTTTATAAAAAAAGTCTTCAAAAAGGTAGCCCTAAACTCACTGATGCCTTTCTAGAAAAAAGCTTTCAACATATTCAACCCAAAATGCAGCGTACGGTTTTAAAATTATATCGCGCAATGAGTCCCCACGTTTTTAAAGGATGGGAAGATAAATATTTGGCATTGACTACCGTCAAACCTGTTTTAGTTATCTGGGGAGAAAGAGACCCTTACATCCCGCTATCCTTTGGCTATGCAGAACGAATGGCCAATGGGCAGACGGTGCATCGGATAGCTGATGTAGGACATTGGGTGGCGGCGGAGGTGCCTGAGCTGTTTGCTGGATATTGGTTGGATTTTGCGGAGGGTATATAGTGGATTTCAGTAGTAGCCGCTTGCATCTTGAACTTGGTACTTGCTCTTGAACTTAAAAAATATTAATCATGAAAATACTCAAATACCTACTTCCCATTCTAGCTATACTTCTACTCATTGGCGCCTTTATCTTCTACCCCAAATACCAAAGAGGTATGGAAATAGATGCACTCATGCAGCCCTCAATGTATGCGCACTCCTTTACCAATATGGAGAAATATTTTCCTGCCAAGGAAGTTAAAAAATCGGCCAATCCTCATGTTTTTCCGAAAAATACAACTATCAATTTACCAGCAAATTTTAGTTATGAAGGACAGTCCTTTAATACGACTGCCTACTTAGATTCTACAGGCACACAGGGATTATTGGTCCTGCAAAATGATAGTTTGATTTTCGAGAATTATTATAAAGGTCAAACGGAAACGACGAGACATATTTCTTGGTCGGTCTCCAAATCTTTTATTTCTGCTTTATTTGGAATTGCGATGGAAGAAGGTCACATCAAAAGTATTGAACAAAAAGTAGAGGATTATTTACCAGAATTAATAGGGTCAGGTTATGAAGGCGTGCGCATTAAAGATGTGTTACAAATGTCCACTGGTGTTGGTTTCAACGAAGATTATGCAGACTTCAATTCGGATATCAATCGTTGGTTTCGGTCCTTTGCTTTTGGGGATTCGCAAGACGAATTTGCTACTACCTTAGTGCGAGAGCGGGAACCAGGTACTTTCAATCATTATGTCAGTATCAATACGCATGTACTAGGAATGATATTGGTAAAAGCAACAGGCCGCAGTTTAACGGACTATTTACAAGAAAAAATTTGGCAAAAAATAGGGATGGAACATAATGCTTATTGGGTCGCAGATAAGGAAGGGATGGAAATGGCTTTAGGAGGGCTAAATGCCACTTTGAGAGATTATGCTAAAATGGGGCAGCTCTTTTTACATAATGGAAATTGGCAAGGGGAGCAAATTGTCCCTGAAGCATGGGTCAAATCGTCTATTACACCCGATGCGCCGCATTTAATGCCGACTAGTGCGAATTCCTCAGACCAAGGTTTAGGCTACGGCTATCAGTGGTGGATTCCAGAAAGTACCGAAGGGGAATTTATGGCAATAGGCGTTTTTCATCAAATGATTTATATCAATCCAACTACTCAAACGATTATTGTTAAAAATTCTGCGAATCCTTATTATTTAGAGATGACTAGTGTTTATTCTAATGAACTGGTGACCTTGGAGTTGTTTAGAAAAATTGCACATCAATCAACTTCTTTGCTTTAAAAATCCAAAGATTTACTAAATTACACCCATTCCAACCAAAATCATCAAAATCCACAATATGGAAGACCAACATAAACCCTATATCTCCGCCGATAAAAAACTACCCGAAGTTACCGTCAAAGCCTTCATTCT
>CALJVJ010000347.1 GCA_937974625.1 uncultured Saprospiraceae bacterium | reverse complement strand
ACTTGGTGGACGCAGTTTTTTAATGATATTCCATTAGGCAATAGTTTTTCTTTATTTACGGAGGTGGATGTTTTATTAGAGGATATTGGTGGCATTAACCGATTGTCAACACCCGCTACTTTAATTTTAAGTTTTAATCCTAACAGAAAAACTACAATATACACGATAGGAGGATTTTCTCCATATTGGCAAGAAACTTTTGATTATTTCCTACAAGGCGGATTTGGTGCAAAGTATCAATTTACGCCAGATGTAGAATTGGAATTATTAGTAACAGACTTCACTAACAAATTTTTGAAAGATACAGGTGGGCAAGCATCTACTTTTAATATAGGGTTCCGATTTAATCTGTAAGCTAGCTAGCGTTTGAACGTGATTTATGGGGAGCATTTTATACAAAGAACATAAAATACTGTTAAATTTGTGCTTCAGTTTAGCAGTTTAGCTGAACGAATTTAATACCAAAAAATGTCCCGTAGATTTCTCTTTCTAATTTTTATAACTAGTATAGCATGTAATTGTTTACTGGCACAAGGGACCGTAAAAAATAGGATTAGTTCAATTGAGTTTGTAGGTTTAAAAAGAACACAAGAGACGTACTTAAACCATTATATACAATCAAAAGTCGGAGAGGCTGTCTCGGATAGTCTATTACAAGTAGATGTGCAGAAATTGAAAAATATAGCGGCTATAGGCAATGCTCGATACAGGATAGAAAAAAATAACGAAGCCCAAAAAATTATTTTCGAAGTAGAAGAAGTAAGAACATTATTACCAATAGTAAATTTTGGAGGAATCAAAGGTAACTTATGGTTTCAAATTGGTTTTTCTGATATCAATTGGAGAGGAAAAGGACAGTTTTTAAGCGCTTCCTATCAGAATAACGACCGTCGGCATTCAGGAAATATATACTACCGCGTACCAAGTATCAACGGTACAGATTGGGGTTTTTCGGCAAGTTTAAGTCGATGGGCATCGCGCGAACCACTTTTTTTTCCAGCAGGAACGGTCAATTATGATTATGACAATAATGGAATAGGATTGACAGCGATAAGAAGATTTGGATTTTATCGAAATTTAGAATTTGGAGGCACCTACTTTGTGGAAAAATATGAGAAGAGTACTTTACAGTTTTTAGAAACACCTCCTGGACCTGATAACTTGACTCAACCTAAATGGCTAACAAAAGTCGAGTACAGTGAAAATTTTATAGACTACCATCTGTTTTATTTAAAGGGTTTAGCATGGAGAATCACCCTTCAAGATGTATATAATACTTTAGATAAAAACTGGTTTCATAGTTTACAATTTCAAGGTAGATATTATGGAAGAGTTGGAAATCGAGGCAATTTTGCGATGCGATTTCGCGCAGCAGTCGCTACGAATAATGAGACCCCTTTTGCGCCATTTGTAGTAGATAGCCATGTAAATTTAAGGGGCGTTGGAAATCGAATAGACAGAGGCACCGCCCAATTGGTTTTCAATGCAGAGTATCGCCAAACAATCTATGAATCCAATAAATGGGGAGCGCAGGTCGTTACTTTTTCTGACATAGGTACTTGGAGAAACCCAGGAGGGAAATTAATCGATTTATTTGACCCTGACCAGTTTCGACATTTTATAGGCGGCGGTTTTAGGCTAATTTACCAAAAAATATATGGAGCCGTGTTGAGAATAGATTATGGCGTCGACATTTATAATACCCAACAGCAAGGTTTGGTGATAGGTTTGGGGCAGTATTTTTAAAGGAGAAATAATGGATAGATTGAATTCTAAATTAAAAATAATTACGACCTTTATTTGGTGCCTGATACTCCTTTTTTTAAGTGTTAGTTTAAATGCCCAAAAGATTAAAGGGATGAGTTTTAGTGGGCCAGAAAAGCCAGGTTTATCACTAGATATGTTTGAAAATATCAAGATTTCTAATGCGGATTGGGTAGCGTTAATTCCGGAAGCGACATTGGAGAGAACAACCCTATGGCTAAAAAAAGACGGGGCTAATAATTGGTGGAGCGAAACCATAGCGGCCAATATTGAAGGCATCAAATTAGCTAAACAAGCAGGCTTCAAAGTATTCTTAAAACCTCATATGGTTTTAGGAGAAATGCCTAAAAAAAGGAATTATCAAGTTATTAGAGTTGCCTATTCAGTAAATAACAAAACAAAGCCTGAAGAAGATAAAACGAAAGGGGCTGAATGGCGAGGTGATTTAAAGGCAAGTAATGAGGCAGATTGGCGAAGAGTAGAACAAAGCTATGAAACTTATATTTTGCAATTGGCAAAAGTAGCAGCAGATTTAGAAGTTGAATTATTTTCAGTCGGGACAGAATTAAAGCTATTTGCGATTAAGCGACCTGCTTATTGGCAACAATTGATTCAAAAGGTTAGAAAAATTTATAAAGGTCAATTGACCTACTCCGCTAATTGGGATGAATACCACAGAATAACTTTTTGGCAATCGTTGGACTTTATAGGCGTAGATACTTATTTTCCTATCAATCGAATGGAGACGCCCAAGTATAAAAAGACTTTGAAAAATTGGCGGTCGATTCAAAGACAAATGAGGAAACGGAGTAAGAGAGAGAATAAAAAAATCCTATTAACGGAGTTTGGTTATCGAAACGTTTCCTACGCAGGAAAACGTCCGTGGACCCACGATAAAGGCCCCGCCACTATTAATAATCAAGCTCAAGTCAACTTATACAAAGCCTTCTTTCAAACTTTCTGGGAGGAAGAATGGGTAGCAGGAGGCTTTGCCTGGAAATGGTTTTACCAACCCCCAGAAAAAAATAATACAAGCTTTTCCGTACAAGGCAAGCCTGCATTAGAAGTAGTGCAAAAATGGTATGGGGATAATTAAAAATAAGATTAATAAAAACTACTAAGACTACTATACTTCCTACCAAATCCGTTGGCAAAAATCTGTTGGCAAAAATAAAATGCAAATGCATTGATTGCCAACGGATTTTTGATTTTGTAGCTGAATTCCTTACCTTTCCAAAAAAATATATAAAATGAATCGAATTACCACCTTGTTAACGACCATTATCCTAATGGGTCTTTTTGCATGCTCTTCTAAACCAGATGCTAAAGAAGCGAATGCGACGACTAATCCAACAACTAAAAAATTAAAAGCCTTAATTATTGATGGGCAAAACAACCATGGCGTATTCCCATTGACGACGATGTTGATGAGTGATTACTTAAAAGATTCTGGATTGTTTACCGTTGATTATGCTAGAACGGCTTATACTTGGCAAGGGCCACATTATGACCAAGACGCACTTGGTGTAAAAGCTGCGGATGCCCCAATTTTATTAGAAAAATATCCTTTACCAACTGGACAAAAAACAACGGTAGTTGAAAAGCCACAACCAGACCCAGATTTCAACCCAAATTTTTCAGACTATGATGTAGTCGTGTCGAATAATGGTTGGCAAGCTGCCGCTTGGCCTGATGCAACTAAAACCAATTTCGAAAATTATATGAAAAATGGTGGTGGTTTAGTCGTCATTCACGCTGCGAATAATTCATTTGGCGATTGGGATGCCTATAATAAAATGATTGGCCTTGGTGGTTGGGGAGGTAGAAGTGCGGAGACAGGCCCATATGTGTATTATAACGATGCAGGAGAACGGGTGGATGACCCATCAGAAGGCCCTTGTGGTTCTCATGGACCACAACAAGATTATGTAATGACCACTCGAAGTCCAGAGCATCCAATCATGAAAGGTTTACCAACTAAATGGCTGCATGTGTATGATGAATTATACGACCGATTGAGAGGTCCAGCAGAAAATATGACGGTATTGGCAACTGCTTATTCCGACGTAGAAAAAAACGGCCCACCTTGGGATAAAAAAGTAGTAGGAACAGGCAGACATGAGCCCCTTTTAATGGCAATTGATTTTGGCAAAGGAAGAGTCTTTCATTCAGGGATGGGACACATGGGCACTGCGATGGAATGTGTCGGTTTTATGGCAACCTTCCAAAGAGGCGCAGAATGGGCAGCGACAGGAAAGGTCACGCAAGCCGTACCAGCAGACTTTCCAACGGAGACAAAAACGTCTACTAGAAAATGGGCGAATAGGAAATAGTAGCGTAGGGCTGAGGGCAAAGGGTTAGGAATTCCCAACCCTCTGCCCTCAGCCCTTTGCAGAATACTCATGAATTAAATTGGAACATTATCTTTACAAATAAATCCTAACTTAAATTCTAACTCAAATAATGACCACAATTATCAGAAACGGCCTATTCTTTGACGGCACAGGTGCAAAAGGTAGAAAAGCGGATGTATTGATTCAGAATGGAAAAGTAGCGGCTATCCATAACCAAGCGCCAACCATAGAAGGGGCAAAAGAAATAGATGCTACTGGTAAATGGGTGACGCCAGGATTTATTGACATACATACGCATTATGATGCGGAGATAGAAGTCATGCCGGGGTTAGAGGAATCGTTGCGTCATGGAACGACGACGATAGTGATGGGCAACTGTTCTATATCTGCGGCATTGGGCAAAGATGAAGATATTGTGGATTTGTTTTGTCGAGTAGAAAATATGCCTGCACAGGTGTTGACAGAATGGATTAAAGATAACATTACGTGGAAAAGTCTGGGAGAATATTATGAACATTTGGACAGTTTGCCAATGGGCCCGAATGTAGCGAGTTTCGTAGGACATTCTAATCTTCGAATAGCGGCGATGGGGGTAGAACGTAGTTTTAAAAGCCCCAACGCAACCAAGGCAGAGCAGACCAAAATGAATAATTACTTGACGGAAGCGATGGAAGCGGGGTATTTAGGAATGTCAATAGATATGTTGCCTTTTCATCGTTGGGGTGGGGTGTTTTCAAAAGAATATAAAGGCACATCTGTCCCTTCTCAGCAAGCTTCGGTAAAAGAGTACCGTACTTTAGCTAATGTTTTAAGGAAGTATAATCGGGTATTGCAAGCGACACCCAATGCCTTGGATAAGATGTCAGGTGTTCATCTGATGCGGATGAGTTCTGGCATTTTCAGAAAGCCGTTGAAGACGACGGTAGTAGCTGCCATGGATTTAAAGTCAGACGAGAGTATCTACAAATTGGTAACGAAAGGAGCAGCGATAGGTAAGAGGTTATTCAATGCAGATATGAAATTTCAAGCCTTAGCGATGCCGTTTTTAAATTATGGAGAAGGCCCCATTACGCCTTTGTTTGAGGAATTTCCTTCGATGGTGGAAGTCATTGGGGCAACAGCTGCCGAACGAAAAGCAGCTTTCCAAGACCCTAAATTTAGGAAGTGGTTTAGAAAAGATTGGAACCATAAAGGGACCTCTGTTTTCCCTCGACTATTAGAAGAAATGACCGTGACTAAGGCGCCTGATAAAAAACTAGTCGGTAAGACTTTTGATGAGCTGGCTGCTGCCAAAGGTTTAGAAGGCTTAGACTATTTTATGGATTTAATCATTGAACACGATACGGACTTGATTTGGAAATGTACGGCAGCGAATCATCGCGATAAGATACGGGTGCAATTATTAGCTCACGAATCGACCATTCCAGGATTCAATGATTCTGGTGCGCATAATGTCAATATGGCTTTCCACGATGGGTCCTTACAGGCATTGAGACAAGCATTAGATTACCCTGATATTTTACCGATAGAAAAAGCGATTCATCGATTGACGAAAATGCCTTCGGACTGGTTAGGATTAGATGCAGGGTCTTTGGAAGTCGGGCGAAGAGCAGATGTTTGCGTCATTGACCCGACCAAGCTAAATTCTGGTTTGACGGAAGAACCAATTGAAGATTATCATCCAAGTTTGAAAGGAGCGTTTCGCTATGTCAAACGGTCGGATGGAGTGGTTAATCATGTTTTGGTGAATGGGGAGGAAGTTTTTAGTGCTGCTGATGGTTTTGTCGACGATTTAGGTAAGAAGAAATATGGGCAATTATTACGGAGTAAGCATTGAGATTAGATTGTAGCTTGTATAGTTTTCCATATCCATTATGCATAGCTACGTAGGCTATGCTGGGAGGTTAGCAGTAAGCAGTCAGGCCAAAAATTTAACAATAAGAAAAAATCATAGCATATGTTATCTGAACCCAAAATTACCGCTTTCCTACCAACAGTCAAACCTCAACAGTCTAAGCAATTCTATCGGAATACCCTTGGACTAAAATTAGTTTCTGAGGATAATTACGCATTAGAGTTTAAAGGAAAAGAATCATTACTACGAATTACAATTGTTGATGAATTCAAGCCTCAATCATTTACAGTTTTAGGGTTCAAAATAGAAGAGATAGTTACCGAAGTTAAATCTTTAACAAAAAAGGGAGTGAAATTTGAAAAATACAATTCTCTTAAACAAGATGATTTAGGTATTTGGATTTCTCCAAGTAAAGCCAGGATTGCATGGTTTAAGGATCCAGATGGAAATCTACTTTCACTAACTCAATATGCTTAATAAAAATGACTAAATAATTTTCTAACTCTAAATAAGGTATCAACTAGGACAAATGAACTACAATTTTGATACAAACTCACCTATTAAATAAACCTAATCTACTTTTATTCCTTGTTCAAGGTAAAAAATAATCAATGAAATTCCTGCAATTATCCCTTTTGTGTTGTTTATTACTAACAACCTCCTCTTTATTGGCGCAAGTACCTAAGGACACCTTAGTCAAACCAAAAAAGCAAAGCCTTTTGGATGTCTTATTAACCCAAGAATTACCCAAAGTATCCTTAGAAATGGATTTAAAAATGTTGTTTGATGACCGTCGAATGATGAATTATCAAAAGGCAGTAGCGAGTATTACTTTTGATGATGGAGAAGTATGGACGGATAATATTCAATTGAAAACTAGAGGGAAATTTCGGAGTCAAAAATGCGATAATCCACCTTTAAAATTAAAGTATTCCAAAAAAAGCCTAAAAAAACGAAAGCTCAATAAGAACAATGAGTTTAAGTTGGTCTATCCGTGTAAATCTGGCAAAGACTATCAAAAATATGTCCTTAAGGAATATTTAGTGTATAAATTGAATAATGTATTGACCGACCAAAGTTTACGTGTTCAGCTAATTGATTTAGAAATAAAAGATTCACTAGATAATTTGGACCCCATATTTGTCAAAGGTTTTTTGATAGAGCATCGAGAGGAATTAATTCATAGAGTCGGCGCTGTCATGAGTGATGTAAAATGTATGAAACCAGTACATTTATCCCAGTATGATTACACGTTATTCCAAGTCTTTCAATTTTTTATTGGCAATACAGATTGGTTATTACCGACGTGTAAAAATAGCGAAATTATTAGTTTGGAAAGTGGTATAATGATACCGATAGCATATGATTTTGATTTTTCTGGAATGGTTAGTACGGAATATGCGATACCGAATAGTTCCCTACCTGTCGAAACGATTACAGACCGTTATTTTCTGGGACATCAAAAGACGATGGAAGAGTTAGCGCCAGTTTTTGCGGTATTTCAAGAAAAGAAAGGGGAACTAATACAGACCGTCCAAGACTTCGAATATTTACCAGCTAAAGACCGCAAAAGAATGGTCAAATACATTGAGTCTTTTTACAAAATATTGGATAAGCCTAAGTTGACTAAATATCATTTTATGCATCCGATGGCAGAGAAGATGAAGCATGATTATTAGGTGGCGGAGGGCAAAGGGCTGAGGGCGTAGGGTTTTGGATGTATTTCGCTATTCTATTTTTTTCTGATATTTTAAATTTATAAACTTGAACCTGATTCAGCCTAATAATCAAATGGAATTATATTTAAGTCTTTCTATTGATGATTATTTAACTTGAGTTAGTAGGGTTCTTATAAAACAGAAAAGCGATGATTTGATTTTTCTTGAACCACAAAAGAACATAAAGTTCACAAAAGAGACTCACAAAAGGCAATGTTTTTTCTTTTGTGAAAACTTCTTTGTGCCCGTTTGTGAGTTTTGTGGTTCAAAATAAATTTTATAAGAAAACATCTTCTGGAGTTAGTTAATTTGTAGCTTAACATTGTCTGCAAAACCGTTAAATATCGGATTTAAGCTTGAACTAAAATCATCGAACTAAGAGGTAATTTACTGATTTTATCTATCGCAACCCTCTGCCCTTCGCCCTCAGCCCTCAGCTTTCACCCCTTCGCTGCCAAAGCCACCACTTCCATCTTATTCGTATCAATCTTAATCAACGGCGCTGGTGCTAATTTGCACCGTTGACCACTAATACATTTTCTAGTTTTTAAATCAAATTGATAACCATGCCAAGGACATTCCAATATCCCTTCTTTGACATCTGCATCGTTTAAAGGTCCGAGCATATGTGGGCAAGATAGTGTATGTGCAATCAACGTATCGCCCATTTCGATGAGTCGATAGGATTGATGATTAAATTCAAACTTCAGCGGTAAATTCGCTTGTACTTCACTTAATTTTCCCAAAGAAAGTTCCGTTTGAATAGCAGTCGTTTTAGCTTTTGCTAATTTATCTAGCTGTTCCTGTCTGCTTGCCATCATCCATAAATCTTCGTCGTAGAGCTGAGCGTATTGAGCACTGTAAAGACTAGCGTATTTGTCTTTCAAAAAGCTAGGCAACTTTGGGACATAAAAATCAACAATCACCTTTATTTTGTTCTTTTCGATAGGAATGGCATGTGTCCAAATCTCTGTTCCTTTACCTAATCCAGAAAGGGTTTTAGTAATCCAACGATTTTTGGATTTATCTAATCTCAATTCCAAGACCATACTATTAAATCTAGATTTAGGCGTTAAATTCGCTTTCGCTTTCCAGCCCCAATCACCTGATTCGATGACTTCGATATGAGAAAAACTACTACTATGCAAAAAAGGCAAATGTTCCCAGTCAATGGCATTTTCGTACATTCTATCTAGATTGATAGGCAATTCTCGAGTATAGGTCGTGACATGAGCCAATTGATTGCCAAAGGAGAAAGAAAAGCGTCTAACGAAATCTAATAAGAAGGTAGTGAATGCCATAAATGAGCAGCTTTTGATTTTATATTTATAAAAAAATCATGTATCAAGTTAAATACTTTGCCTTTTCTAACAAAAAAGATAAATTTACCACAATTCCGAGATTAATCATACGGAGGCCCTCGAAATAAACAAAAACAGAACAACACACATATGTTTTCAAAGAATAAAAGAATTAAACGACAATTAGACGGAGCTGAAACGTACGAAGAGTGGCTAAAATATGCAAGGGCACAGGACGAAGCAACAGGGAAGGAGGCATGGAAGCAGGTCGAGCATAGTGATTTATATGATAATAAACAGATTAAATTGCGCTTGGAAAAACTGCAAAAAGTAAGAGCAGAAGGAGATGATGAAGGTTTATTATTTTTATTAAACGAAGGTATTCATGGCAACATGGGGGGCATGGGAAATCCCAAGTTACATACCCAAGCGCTTAGCGGTACGAAGCAATTGATTGTCGATTATGTAGATGAGATAGCGAGTGCTTTATCGCATATAGCAGATTCAGACAATGAAAATATTTCATTTGAAGAAAAATTAGACTTTTTTCATCGAGCCAGTTTATGTTTTGGTCGGTCCGCTTTGATGTTAAGCGGTGGCGGTCAATTGGGGAATTTTCACATGGGTGTATTAAAGGCATTGGCAGAAGTTGATTTGATACCCGATGTGATTTCTGGCGCTAGTGCAGGGTCGCTTTATGCGGCATTAGTAGGCACACGGTCAAATGAAGAATTATTAGAATTTTTGGCAGAAGATGAGTTGTTAAATGTATTAGAAAAAGAGGCTAATATTTACCAGCAAATAGCCAAGAATCAGGAGTTAGTCAAAGTCAAAGATTTAGAAACTATTGTTGAGAATATCATTCCAGACTTAACTTTTCAAGAGGCATTTGAGCGCACAGGTCGCAAGATAAATATCTCGGTCGCCCCTTATGGCGCACAGCAAAAATCTCGTTTATTGAATGCGATTGCTTCACCGAATGTTTTGATTCGGTCTGCAGTCATGGCATCTTGTGCGATTCCGGGCATTTTTCCACCAGTGACCTTGATGGCAAAGAATAAGGAAGACGAAACACAATTATACTTACCGTCTAGAAAGTGGATAGATGGGTCGATGTCCAATGATTTACCAGAAAAGCGGTTATCTAGATTATACCAAGTCAATCATTTTATCGTGAGTTTGACCAATCCATTGGTTTTACCCTTTGTGATAGACCCATCCAAAGAAACGGGGCGGTTGACACCCATCAAAAAATTTGGCTTGACAGTAATGAAAGAAACGACACAATTTAATTATTCTATTGCCAAACGTTTTTTTAAATATGCGCCTTCGTCGGTGGCACTAGCAGCCAATAACATCAATTCTATTGTTCAGCAAAATTATTTAGGGGACATTAATATTTTGGCAGATTTTAGTGTGTTCAATTCTCGAAAAGTATTGTCTGCCTTATCCTTTAAGGAATTAAATGAATTGATTACAAAAGGAGAGAAAGCTACTTGGCCTAAAATTGAAGCCATCCGAGTGACGACAAAGATTGGTCGTATCCTAGACCAGATTTTAGAAGAATACGAGGCGAAAGAGTTAGCTTTGGCTAGTAGTGTATTGGGGAAGAAGGCCAAAACGAAAACGAAGGCTAAATCTAAAAAATTAAAATAGAGGGCATAAGGCTAAGATAAAAATGATGGTAAATAGCGAAAAATTAGCGGGTTTATCGAAATAATAACCCTTTTCCCTACGCCCTTAGCCCTCTGCTATATTTGTAAAATTTCATGTTTAAATAAATTCAAAATGATTGTAAAAACAAATACTACTTTTTTCAGATACCTATTAGTTGGGTGTTTAATTACAATGGCGACTAGCCTTATTGCCCAACAAAAAATGGCAGTTAATCCAGCAGCGGCAGGATTTTCTAAAGAAAGACTAGCAAGACTTGATGCTTTTTTAGACAAAGAAATAGTGGTAGGAAATATCCCTGGAGCGATAAGTTTAATATATAGAAAAGGAGCAGTTGCCCAACATAAAACACATGGATACAGCAATTTGGCGACCAAAGAAAAAATGGAGCTAGATGAAATATTTTACATCCAGTCGATGACAAAGCCAATCGTGACGGTGGGTATCATGATGTTGTACGAAGAAGGTTATTTTGAATTAAACGACCCTATTTCCAAATACTTTCCTGCGTTTAAAGACATGTCTGTCGCAAATTTTGTAGACGTAGCAGGTTCAGATGAAAAGAAAATGGAATTGACACCAGCCGATAAGCAAATTACGATTGCGCATTGTTTGAGCCATACGGCTGGTTTGTCTCACGGACTAGGGGCATCGGAAATAGACCAAATGTATTTAAAGACGTTATATTTTCAGCCACATAAAACGATAGAAGACCGAGTGATGGCGATGTCAAAATTGCCCTTGGTTGCGCAGCCTGATAAGGTATGGTATTACAGTGCGGCGCCAGATGTTTTAGCATTATTAATAGAGCATTTTACAGGTCAAACCTGTTCAGATTATTTAGAAGAAAAGCTTTTTAAGCCATTAGGCATGGATGATACCGGTTATAATGTAGCAGCAGCGGAAAATGATAGAATCGTGACGCTTCACCATAAGAATAAGGCAGGAACGCTAGAACCGTTTACTCAGCGTCAGCCAGTAGGTCAAGGAAATACCGTTTTTGGAGGAACACATGCTTTATTTTCAACAGCAAGCGATTATTTGAGATTTTGTCAAATGTTGATGAATAATGGCAAATACAATGGGCAACAATTTTTGGGTAGAAAAACGATAGAGTTGATGACTGCCGATAGAGTAGGAGACAAATTACCGGGCGCATATGGATTTGGATTGGGCTTTGGGGTAAAAACCGATTTAGCCGCTTCGGGACAGCTAGACACAGAGGGCGTTTATTATTGGAGTGGTGCTTTTTGTACGTATTTCTTTATAGACCCAAAAGAAGAATTGATAAGTTTATTGATGATGCAAATAGAACCATATTCTGATTATTATAATCGAAAATTTAGGCAATTAGTTTACCAAGCAATTGTCGACTAGACGGCAAACGATAAAGACTACAGTCTAAGAAATAATAGTAAAAGCTGGAAGAGTTGCAGTATTACAATACTGTGACTTTTTCTGTTTAATTAGTGTTAATTTTAGCATTGGTTGAACTAAATTTATAAACTTGATGTTATAACATCGTTATGTATTTTTGAAGAGATGAAAATAGAAGAAGCAATTCAGCAAAAGAGGCCGTTTAGAAATGCTTATCAAAAGGTGATAGTCAATTTGATATATACTCAAAATTGGGTTACTGGACAACTCCAACAGTATTTAAAGCCTTATGGTATTACCATGAAGCAATACAATGTACTGAGAATTTTGAAAGGAGCAGGAAAGCCGATTACGACCTCTACCATTAGAGAACGATTGTTAGACAAGATGTCAGATGCTTCTCGAATGGTGGAACGATTGCATCAAAGAGGGCTTGTCGTCAGGACAACTTGCCCAACTGACAAACGGTTGGTAGATGTTAGTTTGAGTAAGGAAGGAGAACAACTGCTTGCTGCGATGTCAAAGTTTGAAGGGAAGATGGATGATATAGTCGGGCAATTGAGTGAAACAGAAGCAGAGCAATTAAGTGAGCTGTTGGATAAACTAAGAAAATAAGCAACGACAAAAGAACTGTAAATTTATCGATTTGCAGTTTCTTTTTGATACAATCAATGTTTAAACATCAATTATTTATTTTAATCAACTAAATTTTTTTATTATGAAAAGTGTAAGAAACTTCATGCTACTAGCAATGTTTGCGTTTATTGGATTTGCGTTTACGACTTTAAAAACGGTCAATGTAGATACAGCAGCAAGTCAAATCACCTGGAAAGGATACAAAGTAACTGGTGAACACACAGGAACGATTAATGTTAAAAGTGGAAATTTTATCTATGATGGAGATGCCTTGACAGGCGGAAGTTTTGAAATTGACATGACATCCATTGCATGTACTGATTTACAGGGGGAGTATGCAGGTAAATTAGTGGGTCATTTAAAGTCGGATGATTTTTTTGGAGTAGCGACATACCCAACTGCAAAATTTGAAGTAACCAAAGTCATTTCAAGAGGAAAAGCAGGAGATTATAAAGTGACTGGAAACTTAACCATTAAAGAAACGACAAAAGAAATTCGTTTTAATGTCACTGTAGCTAATAACACAGGCGTACCAGTAGCGACTGCGGATATTACAATTGACCGTTCTGATTTTAACGTAAAATACGGTTCTGGAAGTTTCTTTGATGATTTAGGAGACAAGACTATTTACGATGAATTCGATTTGGGTTTAAAATTAGTAGGGAGCAAATAGCATTCGTTAATAAAAAAGCCCATGTTCTCAATCGAAACATGGGCTTTTTTACCTCAAAGACCTTCCTAACCTTCTCTCCTCATAACCTCGTAAACCTCATTTCCTTACTTCGGCGTAGGACATTTTAAATCACCAAAGTAGTATACAATACCCACTGTTAATAAGCCAAAGGAGTCCTTTGTTCGACTACTTCCACGTTGTCTTCCTGGTTCTCCGATAGCAGGATTCGAGCGGTCGGAAAGTGCCATTGCGGTATTACCTCTTAAGTTTTGTAAATCATCTAAATCGGGATAAGTACCACTAACATCATCCAAATAATCAGTGAATAGGCGACGCCCACTTAATTCGATATTAATACTCCATTCGTAATTCATGGACAATTTAAGTCCAGCACCGAAGGCAAGGCCACCTGCAACCGTATAATATTCTTCTCCTTTAAATTGCCCTTCTGTACCAAGGGGTCTTAAATCTATGACACTTGTGCTACCATTACATTCCCCAACAGGAGTAGTTGGGCTACCATTACAAACTTCTGTTTGTGGATTAAAATGGGTGACAGATAAGCCAGCAAATAAATAAGGTGTGAAAAATTGAGTGCTACTACCATGAAAATAGGGTAGGAAGTTAAATTCAATTTGAGCAGAAGCGTCTAATATTTGGGACTGAAAATTCAAATTTCTTCTTTGTTCAAAAGTATTATTGGAATCAAAATCATAAGCACTTACCTGTCCGACTGTTCCCGTCAATTTGATAGCCGTTCTTTCATTAAAATTATATCGACCGAGGATACCAATAGCTAAGCCAGGGTCGTTAACGGAAAAATCAGTATTGAGGTCACCAAAGTAATGAGATGCGCCTAAATACCCTCCAAACTCAACACCTTCTTGTGCTTGCCCACAGTAGGCTGCCAAACAACAAATAAATCCAAAAATAAATCGCTTCATGCCGTTTCTTACTTAGTATTAGATTTTATGTTCAAAATAATCAATAGCTACTTAACGAGGATAATAAATAGATATTCTATAAAAATGGAAATAAGTCGGTTGTGCGTTAAAAAACGACAAAAAGAAAGGTTATTAAAATTAGAATCAATGGCTTAATCTCCAGAAGAAGACCAGTTTTGTCCAAAATCTTAATAACCTTTTTAATCGTTTATCTAAAATGCTTATTTTATATCGAATCGATGAACCGTAGAAAGAATAGGTTTGCGTTTGCAATCCTATCAAATCTCAATTCCGCAAGGTCGCTATTCTCTACGCTAAAAATTAAGCCACTTCCGCAGCAGCTAAATCAAAACTAGTCAAGGATACAAACGTCTCTAAACGAGCATTTAACTCCTCGGTAGTCAAAGACTTTAACCTTTCGTTACTAAATTTTTCTACACAGAAAGAAGCCATCGCAGAACCATGAATAATTGCACGTTTCATATTCTCGAAAGAAATATCGTCCGTTTGCGCCAAATAACCAGCAAAAGCACCTGCGAAAGTATCACCAGCACCCGTTGGGTCATACACTTCTGCTAAAGGAAGTGCAGGGGCAGAGAACACATTATTTTTATCAAAAAGCAAAGCACCGTGCTCTCCTTTTTTGATAACCAAATAAGTTGGCCCCATCTCTAAAATTTTAGCCGCAGCTTTCACTAAAGAATATTCCCCAGACAATTGACGAGCTTCTTCATCATTAATGGTCAAGACATCAATCTTAGCGATTGTTTTCTTTAAGCTATCCATCGCGATATCCATCCAGAAATTCATGGTATCCATGATAATTAACTTAGGCCGCTTATTCATTTGCTCAATGACTCTCATCTGCACATCAGGCTGTAAGTTACCCAGCATCACATATTCAGAAGTTTTATAACTTTCTGGCAAAACAGGGTCAAATGTTTCTAAGACATTTAAATCTGTCACCAAAGTATCTCGCTTATTCATATTATCATGGTATCGACCAGACCAGTAAAAAGACTTTTCCCCTTTCTTTAATTGCAAACCTTCTTGATTAATGCCTCTGCCAGCCATATAATCCAATTCACTTTGAGGAAAATCTTCTCCAATCACAGATACCAATTGCACATTGTTTGTATAGTGCGAAGCAGCAATACTACCATATAAAGCGGCACCACCTACAACCATATCCGCTTTTCCAAACGGTGTTTCAATTGTATCAAAGGCAACCGTACCAACAATAACTAAGCTCATATCTAATTATTTTATTTTTAAAAATTATTTTTTATGCTTGAAACTTTTAAGTTACAAAGTTAGTTATACTAATTGCTTTAAAAAAGGTTATGCATTGTTCAAAAAAATATGTGCTTTTTTTTCCTTTAAGTCTTGCAAATTATTTCTTAATGAATTAACTTTGCATCCGCTTCTAAAAAGTAGAAGCTTTTAAAAATAAAAATATGCTTCTTTAGCTCAGTTGGTTAGAGCGCCGGACTGTTAATCCGTAGGTCCTAGGTTCGAGCCCTAGAAGAAGCGCAAAGCCCGACAATCGT
>CALJVJ010000346.1 GCA_937974625.1 uncultured Saprospiraceae bacterium | reverse complement strand
ATGATGAGACGCATCTCACCAAGCAAGTATGAATACTCAATTAGTATTGGCTTTTAACAAAGAACAATTAGATTTTAAGGAACTTTAAAAAAATAGATTTACTTTTTTAATAGGTAAATTTATTTTTTCATCACTATTAAGTAATACGGGTTGATTAATCGGGTAAAATTTAGAGCTAAGATTTTTTTGATAGTTTTTGCCAAAAAATCAATGAATAGCACCGCTATTGATTTATTTTTTGGTAAAAAATAGCGAGAAAAGATAGCTATAAATTACCCGATTAATTAGGCCGCATTACTTAAGTAAGGAATAAAAATCAATAAAAACTAAAACAGTTGCTAATAGTATTGACTATAAGCAATGCTAATTTAGTTTTTACTGGTCTTCTTGACCCAAAATCTAATTATTATAAGGTAAGAACCTACCCTAAATAATGCTTAATTACCTTTTAGTTCACAGAATACTTCCTATGAGTGTAGAAATAAGAAAGCAAATTGACAAACAACAAGTCTAGTTGGATAGACACTATCCAAACTTATGACATTAATCGTTTCTCAAAAAATACTAGCAGTATTGATTAAAATGGTCAAATTAAGAAGATATCTTAACCGTGAAATGTGGAGCTTTTAATTCGGGGAAGTAGGCAGATTGATTAAAAAAATCTAGTTTAAGTATTCAAAATATTCTTTAAACACTTTGCGGTGAATGCGGCTTCACGGCAGAGTGTATCATTCTGGTTGCTATAGTGAACTTTTTTTAGAAAAAATTAATTATAGCTATAGAAAAGTCTATTTTAAATACTTAAACTATCCTACAAAAACTAAATTCTCGCAGTTAGTTATTAGCTACTTAAAGCTAAATCATAGTTAAAATTTCGATAATTTAGGAGGATAAACCTCCTTATAAAATCAGTTTTGCTAGAAATAGACTGATTTTACCATTGAAATACGCTGCAATTTATGAAAAATTACTTACAATTTCTTAAATATTATGGAAGCATTGTGGCCTCCGAAACCAAAAGTGTTACTTAACATTGCTTTTACAGGCTTTTCCTGCGCAGTATTAAAGGTAAAATCTAATTTATTATCAATCTCAGGATCGTCAGTAAAGTGATTTATTGTAGGAGGAATGAATCCCTCTTTTATGGCAAGAATTCCAGCTACTGCTTCTACGGCACCCGCAGCACCTAGTAAATGTCCTGTCATGGATTTTGTTGAGCTAATGTTTAGATTATAGGCATGCTCCCCAAAAACATCTTTTATCGCCTTAGATTCCGCAACGTCTCCTAATGGCGTTGATGTTCCATGGACATTTACGTAGTTAATTTCGTCAGGGTTCATTTTTGCATCAGCTAATGCTAACTTCATCACACTTTTTGCACCTAAACCATCTGGATGTGGAGCGGTCATGTGATGTGCATCGGCAGTCATACCGCCTCCCATTACTTCTGCATATATTTTAGCGCCTCTTTTCTTGGCGTGTTCGTATTCTTCTAATATAAGACAAGCTGCTCCTTCTCCTAATACAAATCCATCTCGATCTACATCAAATGGCCGAGAAGCAGTTTTGTAATCATCATTTCTCGTGGACAATGCTTTCATAGCGTTAAACCCACCAATCCCTGTTTGTGAGGTAACCGCTTCGGAACCTCCTGTTACAATCATTTTTGAACGCCCCATTCGAATAGCGTCCATCGAGGCAAGTATCGCATTCGTAGAAGAGGCACAAGCGGAAACAGTTGCATAATTAGGACCTCTAAATCCATATCTTATAGAAATCATTCCTGGTGCAATATCAGGAATCATTTTAGGTATCATGAATGGATTATATCGCGGTGTACCATTACCAAGGGCATGTGCTGCTACATTTTCTTCTAAGACATTTAAGCCTCCAATCCCTGAGCCCCAGATTACGCCCACACTATCCATATCCAGTTGCTCTAAATCTATACCGCTATCTTGAATAGCCTCTTCGGCAACAAAAATGGCAAATTGCGTAAAAATATCCATCCTCCTTACTTCCCTTCTGTGAATCAAGGTTGTAGGGTCAAAGTCTTTAACTTCACAAGCAAATTGAGTTTTAAACTGTGTGGCATCAAATCGAGTAATAATATTCGCCCCACTCACTCCATTCTTCAGGCCTTCCGAATATTCCTTTAAAGTATTGCCTATAGGAGTCAATGCTCCTAAACCGGTTACAACAACTCTTTTCATAAGATATCGATGGTTTGTATAGAGGTTCAGAATTAGAAAGAGCTTGCTTACTAATTCCGAAAAAAAATTAATAGTTTATCTTAAAGCTATAAAACCGCAAAGTATCTACAATTAAATACTTTACGGTTCTATGAAGAGCAATTTGATGTTATTTTTTTTTGCTTGATCGTATAAAACTTTTACAAGCCTAATTGTTCAATTGCTCCCAATTTTAAGATGTCTTTTGCTGCCTAATCTCTACGGATTATTTAGTTTGCTCAGTCAAATACGTAACTGCATCTCCTACAGTTTGTATTTTTTCTGCGCTCTCATCCGGGATAGAGATATCGAATTCTTTTTCAAATTCCATAATCAGCTCTACAGTATCTAAAGAATCAGCTCCTAAATCATTAGTAAAGCTTGCTTCTCCAGTAACTTCTGATTCGTCAACACCTAATTTGTCGACAATAATTTTTGCTACTCTTTCTGAAACGTTTGACATATCAATTCACTTTAGATTAATTAAATGCGCTGCAAAATAAAACATTACTCCTTTGATAACCAAAAGTTTAAGTTCTTTTTTTTACAACTAAATACCTAAATACTTGATTATAAGCTATTAATACATCAATTAAAACATATTGCAAAATAACCTTTGTAGCGAACCATGTATTTAGTATAATTTTAAATTCGGACTACAATCCTAATAATAGACTGTTTACTTAGGGTCTTGTCACTTATTTTAACATAATCTTAAACTTTAAAGCTAATTATATTTGGTTTACCCCCTTTTTCTAATTTTTCAACTTTCTTTTTAATTTACTCCGCTTTCTGTCCTCCATTTTTATCAATTTTGAAATAGATTAATTGCTTAATTGAAAAAAAATGTCACTTTTCACTTTTAATATGGCGTATAAGAATTACATTTGCCTTTTAATTATTGTACTTTTTACACTTAGTCTTATTTCAAGTACCTTAATTTACAACTTATTACACTTCTTTAGCCAAATAATTCCGACAAACTGTAAAAATAAAGTATGAAAATAGTAGATCATCAAAATACCAAGATTGTTGCAACTGTAGGTCCAGCCTGTAGTTCTTATGAGAAATTATTAGAATTGGCGGCGGCTGGTGTAAATATTTTTAGATTAAACTTTTCCCACGGTACACATGAGGACCACTTGAAAGTCATTAATCATGTTACTGCTATTAACGAAAAACATAACCTTTATATTGGTATCCTGGCAGATTTACAAGGGCCTAAGTTAAGAGTTGGAAAAATTGAAAATAATAAGCTTCCTATCAAAGCAGGTCAAATTCTAACTTTTGTCAACGAAGAGTGTATTGGAAATGCAAAGAAAATTTACATGAGCTATCAAAAATTTGCTCAAGATGTAAATGTTGGAGAAAAAGTGCTTGTAGATGATGGAAAATTGGAATTCGAGGTAGTAGAAACGAATGGAAAAGATACGGTCAAACTAAAAGTACTTTTTGGCGGTGTCTTATCTTCTAATAAAGGAGTTAATTTACCGAATACAAAAATCTCTTTACCCTCCATGACAGAAAAGGATGAAAGAGATTTAGCCTTTATCTTAACTCAACCTGTTAACTGGATTGCTTTATCTTTTGTTCGTTCTGGTAAGGATATGAAGCGATTAGCTAAAAAAATTAAAGCAGCCAAGCATCCTGCTAAAACTATCGCTAAAGTAGAAAAACCAGAAGCCATTGATGCCATCGATTCAATTATCGCTAATTCTAATGCGATTATGGTAGCTCGGGGAGATTTAGGTATTGAGGTGCCTATGGAAAGACTACCTACCTTACAAAAGGATATAGTTCGTAGATGTAACCAACGTTCTAGACCGGTTATCGTGGCAACTCAGATGATGGATAGTATGATTGAAAACCCATCTCCTACTCGAGCGGAAATCACCGATGTAGCGAATGCCGTTTTAGATGGTGCGGATGCGGTAATGTTAAGTGGAGAGACGTCTGTAGGGAAGCACCCAACTTTAGTAGTGCAGAGTATGAATAAGATTATAGCTGAAACAGAAAAGCACTTCTCCTTTGTAGGTAAGCGACCTAAACCTGCTAAAAAATCAAGAACTTTTTTCTCTGATGCGATGTGCCTGAATGCTGCTAAGCTTTCTGAAGACATTAATGCCAAGGCCATCATTGGAATGACTTCTTCTGGATATACCGCTTTTAAGGTATCTAGTTATCGCCCTAAAGCAGAGATTTACATATTCTCTGACCAAGATTACATGTTAGCTACCCTTAACCTTGTTTGGGGGGTAAAATGCTTCTATTATGATAAGTTTACAACCACCGACGGAACCATCGCTGATGTAACGGAAATCCTAAAAATCAAAGGGGAAGTTTCTAAAGGTGATACAGTTGTGAACCTTGCAAGTATGCCAATACTACAGCGTCATAGAACCAATATGATGAAGATTACTGTAGTGGACTAATTATTTTAGTCAATAGTCATTAGTGAGTTTATGCCGAACACTAATGACTATTGACTAATGACCAAACTACTCCCCTGCCATATTCACATTCATCGCCTTCGTACGTGAATCGTTTATCGCATCATACACCACTTGATGTATCCGCTGTCGAACACGCATCTTTTTCATGGTATCGTTTCTCGGATTTGGATAAACTCGATTGGATAAAAAGATGTAAATTAATTCTTCTTCAGGGTCTACCCAAACACATGTTCCTGAAAAACCAGAGTGCCCAAATGTTTTATGAGAGGCCGCTTTTGAAGCAGTGTAGTTATAACGAGCTTTGTCAAACCCCAAACCTCGATGATTTCCATGAGTGGAAGAAGTAAAGTAATCAATGGTCTCTGCTGATAAATAGTGTTGACCACCATATTGCCCACCTTGTAAAAGCATCTGAAAAAGGACCGCTAAATCAGTCGCATTTGAAAATAAACCTGCATTCCCTCCTACTCCACCTAATACCGCTGCTGATTCATCATGCACATAACCTCGCACCAAAGACTTTCTCCAAAAATTATCTTGTTGTGTAGGGGCTATCACATCTGGAGATAATCGCTCTAATGGTTTATAAGTTAGATATCTTAGTCCTAATGGTTCGTAAAAATGTCGCTTCAAGTAATCGTCTAAATCATAGCCTATTTTCTGTTCCAACAATTGGTGGATTAAATAAAAATTCACATCACTGTACAGATATTTTCTATGTCTATATTTCCTGGGCAACATCGTCACTTTTTCATAAATAGAATCAATGTGGGTGGGGTCGAAATAAAAATCTTTGGCTACTTCCAAGGAATATTTATCACTCACAAATCTACAGAAATAAGGCGTACAATCTTTTGGATATCCTCGATTATTCAAATACACCGAAATTGGCATATTTCGCTGTAAGCCTGATTTATGAATAAATAAATTTTTAAGTAAAACGTTTTTAAGCGTTGATTTGGATGATAATTCCATTTGTCCCTTTAAAGGGGCATCTAATTTTAGCTCCTCCGCTTCATATAAACGCATAGCTGCCAAGGTGGTAGCTGCTGTTTTGGTTATAGATGCTACATCGTATAAATCCGTTTGCTCTACTCTTTGTACTTTATCATAGGTATGATGCCCAAAGGTCTTGGAATAAATGATTTTACCTTGTTTGGCTATTAATACTTGACCGCCAGGGGTTGCTCCGTTTTGTATAGCAGCAGCAAATAAACGGTCGATTTCTTCTAATTTATCAGAAGCAATTCCCACTTCCTCTGGTGCGGTATGTTTTAATCTTAAAATTGGGGTAACGCTCCTTTTTCCTTTAGGCAACCAACTTGCTACTTCCATTGGCAAAGTTCCTCTTGCTTCAATAGCACCAAAAAGTAACTGTGGCACTGCCTTTTCAGTGATAGCGTTTCGTTCAAATACTTGGACGGAAGTTATCGTGGAATCTATTAAACTCAAATTATAAGGATTCCCATAATTTACAATCACCACTTTACTATCTTCACTTATTTTATGAATGGAACTGATAAACTCTTTGTGCTTTGTGGGAGATAAGTTAAGACCATCTAAGGTTATCACATAAGCACCACTACGGATGGGATTAAAAGCAAGGCCATTTATTTTTCCATCCTTTTGTGGTCGATACAAATGATTGCTACAATTTGCATAATCGAAAAAACTATTCTGAAACTTTCGAAGTTTCTTAGGTCCTACATGTACGACCTTATATTGTTCTGCATAAGTCTTTTTAAATGGTAAGAGACTATCTCCATTATTCGTTAAAATGATAGAATGTTCAAACAATTCTTTTGTGTATAATTCCTCTACCTTATTGCTTTTTATAACATTTCTAGTGTATTGTACAGGTTTAGCGTATACTTTTTTATCCAAACCTATCCACTTTTTAGCCATCAATAACTGGTGCACCTTCTCATCAATTATAGACTCGCTAATCGTGCCTTCCGCTACTAATGCCTTTAATTTTTCGAAGTTGACCGCCAATTCTTTTTCGGGAACAACAAATGCAGTCGCTCCTGCATATAATAACATCTTGAGAGATACTTCTGCTGTGACATGCCCAAATATCAATCCGTCAAATTGAAGGTGTTTTTCCAAAAATGTTTTATAAAACTCTGGGAGCCGATGAGTAATAGAGTCGCCTTCAAAAATTTTATCACTTAGCACTACACCAGATAACCCACTTATTACTAAGGATTTATATTTGTTTAAATACCCTTGTTTAATTAAAGTGGAGTCAGGAATCGTGTCTACATAAAAATCAAAAGCATTAGCAATCGCTAAGATTTTTTTGTCTTGCAGTCTTTCTACTCTATCCGCAGCTTGACTCATTAAAGTTAAGGATTTTTCACATTGCAACTGCGGAGAATAATTAACCTTGTTGTCCGCTAATGCATGAATGCTTGGAGATAAACTTAAATTAATGCCTTCTTTCTTAAAATCCGTTATTAATTTTCGTTCTAAGGAACGATTTAGAAATTCTCGATTTAAAGCACTTCGGGTCGCACTCTCTGGATAGTTTGGTAAATCTGATAATTGATTATTAAATGAAGTTTGTTCTGCTGATGTTTCAAATAATGGAATGGCGGTGACGGACCGTAATTCCTGAAGGGTCTCTTGATAGGTCTTTTTAGAAATACCTGTCATTAAAATTCCTCCTGGCTGAAATTCCTCGGCTATTCGAATGGTGGTACTCGGTGTATTCGTGGCTGTTGAGGTTATTAGGAAAAGTTGTCCAATTTTCTCTTCTATTGATAAATGACTTAAAGTCGTATCAGCCCAGGTCTTATCCTCTTCACTGTATACAGGGGGGTAAGTAGGCGCACGATAAGAAATGTGCCCACAAGAAATAACAATGGATATTATCAAAATTCCACTAATAAATTTTGGATGTGTATTTTGCATAGTGCTGGGATAAAACGGAAAAGGGAAAATCTAGGGCGTAAAAAATTTACCTGTTTCCGTTATTTTAAAAGTAATCTTTGTGATTATTACTAACCTTGTTTCAATAAAATAATGGTTAGAATTTGGTACATCGCTTTTATATAAATTAGAAATGAAAAATAAATAACATGAGCTAAGCTACTTGTTCTTTTGCATTCCTTAGGTATTATTTGTCAGGGGATTATAACTCAGATTGGTATTATTTTTTTTCGCTCTTAGGTTGTACTTTGGAAAATATTTCAGGTGAAATATTCCGTGAAGGGATTATGCTTTCTTTTATTTCCTTGTGGCGCCATTATTATTAGTCTTTAGTAACAATGGTTATCCATTAAACTTAATAAATATATGTTTTGTTTCTTTTATTCTTTAAATAAATATATGTATCCAAAAATCATTCCCTTTCTTCCTTTTTTTTAGGTTTCAACACTTTCTTAACAATCCTATTTCGAAATAAGCGTTACTTTTTAAAGCCTTTTCGTTATTATATTTTAGCGATGTTCTTTTTTGTATGCTCAACCCCTCATCATTTCTATTTTGGACTACTTAAAACCCAAAACTTTTGTTATTAAATTGTTTTTTTAAATTATTTTTTGGACGAGTTAAGTACCTTAGCAATCGGGCTTTAAATGTTATTATTAAACATAATGTTTCAAGTCCTTATTTGACTAGAATTGGTTACTTTAATTGGTGTTTTTTACCACTCAAAAACCTTGTCGTTTGCCCTCTTTTTATTTTAGGAACTTTCTTTTTAGGCGGACCCAATTTTAAAATTTATGCACAAAGTTATTATCCTGTTAAAATTAATCAAAAATGGGGTTTGATGGATATTAGCGGACAATTGGTGGTCTCTCCTCAATACGAAGTTATCGGTGCGCCAGAAAAATTTGGGTATATCTTAATGCAACAAGCTGGCAAAATTGGTGTGCTAGATAATAATGGTGAAGTTTTAATTCGAGCAAAATATGATGAAGTAAAAATTTTAGGAGCACATTTTATTTCTGTAACAGAATCAGGTATTCAAAAAATAATTAATTCTAAAGGAAATACCGTGCTTAGTGACCAAAATTATGAACAATTAAAAGTAATCCACCCAGATTATTTAACCTTTTCTAAAAATGGTTTATTGGGTTGTGTAAAGGCAGATGGGCAACTCGTTACCCCTCCAAAATATACATCTATTCAACTTCATAAAACCAATTATTTTAAAGTTCAAAATGGTACTCAATATGGCTTACTTCAGCTCAATGGGCAAGCAATAGTTCCGACACAATGTGAGGAGATTCGAGTATTGGACAACGGTTTAATCTTCTTCTTAAAAGGGGTACTTTGGGGCGCAATGAATCAAGCAGGGATGGAAATTATTCAACCAAAATTCACTTCTTATCAACTTATAAATCAAGCACTTATAAAATTAGAACGCTTCGGGGAATTTCATTTATTTAATGTCTCTGAAAACAAAATTGTATCCAAACAGCCGGTACAAGATTTTCTGCCTTTTTCTGACCAATATGTGCTTACTCAAAGTGGCGAACGATTTGGATTAATAGATTATCTTGGCAACCCAATTTTAGCCAATCAATATCAAGAAATTCAAAGTTTTTCAGACGAGGCTTTTCGAGTCCGTAATGGTTGGAAATGGGGTGTAATTAATAATACTGCACAGCAAATTCTAGCCTATGAATATGATTTTATTGCTCCTATTAGAAAAGGGAAAGCTCTAGTAAAAAAAGGAAATTTCTTTGGGATTATTGACGCAAATGGAGCAATTTTAGTACCCGCAGAATATACTAGAATCAATATTTCTGGAGAAAATATTAAAGCCTTTAAAGGAGAAAAATGGACGCTTTATTATGTAGATGAAGATGGCAAACCATTAAAAGGACCCAAATTCAATAAACATTTCAAAATTCAAATTCAAAGTAAAAATGAACTTGCCCAGTTAAGAAGGTTGAATAGTGATGGATTTGACAATAGTTATCTGCTCAATGATTTTGAATGGTTCTTTGATTTTGCACAGAGAAAATGGGGACTTAGAAGACTATCTGACGGCCAAAATGAAATTGACCCAACTTTTGATTCCATTCAAATTGAAAGAGACCTAGGCTATACTATTGTAGGCATTGAAAAACAAGGGCAGTATCGTTTTGACAGAACCAACTATCGTTTTAATTACCTTTATGGTATTGTCAATAATAAAGTTGGCAAGTTAGTCACCCACCTAAAATTATGGGATGTTCGGTCTAGTGATTTTCGAGAAGGCTCGCTCGTGGCAAGAGTTGTTTTTGATAACGGAAGACATGGGCTGATGCTAAAGAATGGAAAGTTTGTTAAGAAAGATTATGGTTATATCGGTGAATTTAAAGATGGTTTAGCTAAAATTTCTATTAGTGGGAAAATTTCAGCAAAACTTAAAACGGACAATACGTCTTTAGGAAAATTACCTGATTACTTAGACGGATTGATTGTCGGTAGCGACATGATTGATTTTACAATTCATGACCAACAATTTGAAGCGGATGCCCACCTGACTTGTGAGGGTTGTTCATGGGGCTTTATTGATACCACCGCCTTTATTCCCATCCAACCTAAATATGAGGTGGCCAATGATTTCATCAACGATGTCTGTATCGTGCAACACAAAGGAAAATGGGGTATGATTGATCGCTTAGGTAACAATTTATTACCAAAAAAATATGACGGCGTAAAATTCCTAGAAGGTACTGATAATCAAATCATTAAACTATCAAAAAATAGCCCTAAATATGGTCTAATGGATACTTTAGGGCAATTATTAGTCGATTTAGCCTACGAAGATATTGGCCAATTTAAAGAAAGTAGACTCGCAGTAAAAAAAGGAAATCGATGGGGATTTGTTGCACCCAATGGCAAGGAAATCATATCGCCTAAATACCAAAAGGTTGCTCCTTTTTCAGAGGGTTTGGCTGCGGTTCGTTTTCAAAGAAAATGGATTTTTATTGACCCTGCTGGCAATACTATTTTAAATGATAATTATCGAGCTATAGGCAATTTTGTACAAGGACTTGCTTGGGTAAAAACAGACCAAGGTGTTGGATACATTGGCCCTGATGGAAAACCCAAAATCCCATTTGAATATAGCCAAGCTTTTGATTTTAAAAATGGCGTTGCTAGAGTGGTTAAGGATGGGAAATATGGCCTAATCGATACCGAAGGAAACTTTATTTTAAAACCAAAATTCACACGTATTAGTCCGTTCGATGAAAAGGGCTTAGCCATCGTTCGCTATGGCAACAGAGTCACTAATTATGGCATCATCAATCAGTCTGGGCAAATGATTACTGACCAACATTATCGAAAAATCTATCCTTTTAAAGAAGGACGTGCTTTAGTTAAACATAAAGCTGGCTATGGTTTTATTGACAATAATGGTTTATTAGTGATTGAAGGAAATTATTCCAAAGCAGCCAGTTTTTCAGAAGGACGTGCTATGGTCCAACGAAATAATCGCTGTGGGTATATTGACCTCTCAGGTCGAGAAATCATCCCTCTTTCTTATTCTAAATGTCTTGACTTCGAAGCTGGAAAAGCAGTGGTATATGAGGGCCTAAAAAAAGGAGGCATTATTGATTTAGAAGGGAAAGAAATTATAGCACCTGGTATTAATCGACTGATAGATTTTAAGGAAGGGCGAGGCTTAGTCCGGAAAGATTACCAATTCTATTACATTGACGAATCGGCTAATTGGAGAGATGGCTACTTTGAAAAAGCGGAACGGTATCAACATGGCGTGGCAGTCGTCCGTAAAGGTGGAAAGTGGGGCATTATTAACCGAAATGGCTTAAATGTAATTTCTCATAAATATGACGAAATAACTGATTTTGAAATAGGTTTTGCTAAAGTTCAGTTGAATCAATTTGTCGGACTAGCAGATTTATCCGGTCAACTAATTATTCCTCCTGAATACGAATACATCACCTACGCAGGGGATGGCCTATTTAGAGTAGAGGCTGGTGGCAAAATTGGCTATTTACGCAAAGATGGAGTTTGGGTATGGGACTTGCAGGAGTAATAATTTTCTACTCAAGACTGCTTTATTTATCATTTAAAAACCTTTCACCCCTTGTCTTCATTATTCTATTCGCTACTCTAGCATATAATGTATTTTTCTACCCAACAAATATCCCTAAAATTCCGTTCCAATTTACAAAAAAGTATATCTTTCGTTTTGGAGTTAAGAACTTACCAAGGCTAAACTAAAATATCATGTCCAAAAAAATAAATTGGGGTATCATTGGAGCGGGGAAAATCGCAGGGAAATTTGCTACTGATTTGGCAACCTTGCCTGAGGCAAATCTATATGCTATAGCTTCTAGAAGTGAATCAAAAGCGACAGCCTTCGCCCAGAATTATGGATTTCAAAAAGTATTTGGTTCTTACGAATCAATGCTACAAGACCCTGACGTTCAAGCCGTTTATATTGCGACTCCTCACGTCTTTCATTGCCAAAATACGATGATGGCTTTGGATTATAAAAAAGCGGTGATTTGTGAAAAACCCTTTGCTATGAATACAAAGGAGGTTCAGCAAATGGTAGCGAAAGCGAAAGCTATGGATACCTTTCTGATGGATGCGCTTTGGACTTTATGCTTGCCACATATTTTAAAAGCTAAAGCAATTGTGGACAGCGGTCAATTGGGGAAAATTGTTTCTGTTAAAGCAGATTTTGGTTTTAGGGCACAATTTGACCCTGAAGGAAGGCTATGGGATAGGGATTTAGGCGGTGGCTCGCTTTTAGACATTGGCATCTATCCGCTAATGCTGACTTTGTTTTTCTTAGGGAAGCCTAAAAAAATAACCGCTGCGGCAAGAATTGGTCCGACAAGAGTTGATGAAGATTGTGCGGTCTTTTTCGATTATGAAAATGGGCAAACTGCCAATTTACATTCTACCATACTGGCTCGCACTCCTACGGAGGCATTTATTTATTGCGAAAAGGGATTTATTCATATTCCTCCTCGCTTCCATGCACCCATTTCCAATATTAAAATTTTAGAATATGAGGGCTTAAAAGAAACGACCGTTCCTTTTGATTATCAAGTCATTGGCTATCAATATGAAGCAGCTGAGATGATGCGTTGTCTTCAGCAAGGCAAGAAAGAAAGTGATTTAGTACCCCATCAATTTAGTATGGATTTAATGGAACTATTAGAGGAGATTAGAGGACAAATTGGATTGGTTTATCCGAGGCATGATTAACAGGATTAAACAGGATATTCGTAGCTTGAGGTTGCCTCCTCAAGCAAATCTAGTACTACCACATTATTATATGCATAAACATGCCCAAGCTAGGGATTAGATGAACTGGCATATTATCTTGGGGCAAGAAAGACGTTTACTAAACTTTCAAAGTTTAGTAAACGTAAGCTTGAAGAACAAATTTATTCCAATAGTAATGTCCTCAAGTTGTCATGTCAATTCAATTAGAGTATTGCGCCCAGTTTCCCTGCCATTTCATCTAACTGCCCTTCCAATTTTTTATGCTTTTCTTCCAAAGAAGTTATCTGCTTTTCTTCATTCGTCAGCATTTCATCAAAGGAGCCAAAGTTAGCATCTATTCTATTTTTAATATGCTTGATGTAAGCATTTAATTTGCCTGTTACCTCTTCTTCTATTTTCAACCGACCTTTGGCAATTTCTGCGCTAAACCCATTGATTACCTTTCGTCTTTTCAGCCCAACAGATACCCCTGCAAACAATAAACCTATCGTCGAAAGGATACCACCTGTGATGTCAAAAACCATCCCGTTGGTGACGGTAGCCAAGATAATTCCTATCACTGCTATTCCTCCTCCTGCTGCCATATTTGGCGTTAAATTATCACTATCAGGAAATAATTCTTGGTTGGCAAAATTCTCAGAACGACTTAGGAAATTTTTAAAGGCCGCTTGTAACTCCTTTAAAATATTACTTCTCTTTTCCGCAATAGCACTGAATATTTCGTGATTATTTTTTAGGATAGTCTGGCTATTTTGGATTTTTAAATCAATGATTTTCGCCATTTGCTGAATACTCTCTGCCAAGTCCACTACCCCATCGTTCAGCTTATCTTTTAAGGTGGTATTTAAATCTGCTTCAAAGTCTTTAGTCAATTGGTCTAACCAGTCTTTGGCGGAATCTCCACTTCTAAAGATGGAAGAAAATTGACGCTTTACCAAACTTCCAAACGATAAACCATTCTTTAAATCGTCCTCCGTTTTACGCGTAATATTATCGTATCCATTCAATAGATTTTCAACTAGGGTCAACACTTGTTTCTTAGACTTAACCTCCTGTTCTTCAAGGGTATCCTTGATGTCGAATCGAAACGCTTTATCCGCTAAATTCTGCTCTTTCCTAAGCAAAACCCCTTTGTAAATTCGCTCATTAATATTCTTAGAAGTCTTGATATTATTCTGTAATTTTAAGACTGGGGCTTTCCCTCCCGTGATATTTTTTGCGATGTATTCTCGAACGGGTAAAAAGCCACTTTCTGCAATATCTCCTTCCTGTTCTTGCTTTGCTGATACTGCAAAAACTCTTGGGTCCATAATTCCCTTCTTCGCTGAGTAATCCATCACCCCATTAATATTCACATTTAAATCTGACTCATTCATCAAATCTTTTTGCTGTAAGACAAAAACGATTTTCTTACGCCAATCTTCATGAATATAATCGAAGAAATCCCAAGCCGATTGACGATAGGGATTTTTGGCTTCAAAAACGAAAACTATCATATCGGACGCTGGAATAAAATCTTCCGTTATTTTTTGGTGATATTTGATTATAGCATTCGTTCCTGGCGTATCAACTATCGCAATTTCTTTTAGTATCTCTAAAGGCTGATATATTTTTTTAAGAAACTCGTTGACCGTAATAATTTCTTCCTTCTCGCCCCATAATATCTGTTGAATAGTGTCCGTCATTGGCTGTGGAGCGACTTTACAAATCTCTTTGCCTGTTCCTAAAAGCGCATTTACAAAGCTACTTTTTCCTGCTTTCACTTCTCCCACTATCACAAACATAAAAGGCTCATTAATCCGATTTCTTAAATCGCTCACCGTCTTTGCTAATTCTTGATGCCCAATTTGAACGGTCAAATCGTGTAGTTGCCGCACTAACTCATCAATCTTAACTCTATAGGTTTTTAACGATTGATTGAATAATTTTTCCATCTTAGGATGATTGATAATTGTTTGATTGTTATTGTTGTTGTATGAGACGTCCCCAAAAATAAAAAGTCATTATTATAGGATAGAATTTTCTAAAATACTTATCGTCTCAGGACCTTTACAAAAAATTAAGTCCAAGATACTTAAATTTGGTAAATATCCATTTTTTTCCGCAAAAACCTGTTGGTAGGGAATATTCTGATAGGTTTCATCGATAAGCTCCTCCCCTGTTTTAGGTACAATTTTATTTCTACAATCATAAATGCCCTCAAAAGGCTCAGTCAAATAATTTTGAGATAATTGGACAGATGGTTTAACGTCTAATACAAAGAACAAAGTGTTCAAAACTTTTAAATTATGTTCAAATAAAAAGGGTGTTTTTTCTTCGAATAATGGCTTGAAATCATCCACATAGTATTCGAAAAAAGGAGAATTACCGTATGCAGAACAAATCGCTGTCCATTGCTTCGTTTGCCAATTTTCATCATAACTTATCCGCACCTCCCGAATAGATTGCTGTTGATTTTTACCCTTTCCCAAAGGAATAGACAGGCGTAATAAGCCATTTGCAGTAGCAATATGCGCTCTGTTTCGATAACTTCTTTTTGCATAGTTTTCATGTTGTTCCAAAATAAGGGTCGGGTGCAAAAAGAACTTGGAAAAGTACTGAATGGTGGGAAAATAGTGCAATTCTATTAAGATGGGTAAGCTTGTATTCATAGCGCAAAGATAAGTGGGTAGGCGGAAAGGCGGAAGGGCTTAGTGACAGAAAAGCGGAGGTACAGTCTAGTCTGACTTTCAGCCATTTCGCTTCAGAAAGAGGAGACATTTCCCATTAGTTTAGCTTCGAGAGTAGCTAATTGGAAGTATTTTCTCTTTTTTGAAATCTTTCCTCCAAATTTTAGAGAAAACACTTGATTTTTTTAATAAGAATCAAATGTCTCCTCAAAAATCATCTTACAACGCTTCAAAATCTGTCGCAGAAGAAGTTTTTTCTTCAGGAATCAAATCCATTCGCTTATATTTCATAAATAAGTTAATCGTTGCTAAAACATCTTTTTCACAATAGGTGGTGATACGTTTTAAGTCATCTTCCTCCCAGAATACTCGACCAACTTCACTTCCGTCAATATCATCCTTTGGAGTTGGAAATCCAAAGACGGCTGCTAATAAGCTCAATGAGGTGTAGTGCTTATAATCGCCAAATTTCCAAAGGGTCAACGTATCTAAAAAATGCTTTGTTTCCCAAGGTTTTTTACCGGCTATGTCCAAAGAATTTGGCAAGGGTAATTGATTGATTAACAACCTTCTACAAATGTAAGGCATGTCAAACTCTTTGATATTATGACCACAGAAATATGACTTTGCTGGATTGTTATAATATTGTTCGACCAAGCCAGAGAATTCTTGTAATAACTTTTTCTCGTCTCGGTCTGCAAAGGATTTTAAACGAATATGCCATTCTCCTTTTTCAGAACTTTTTACTAAAAATCCAACCGAGATACACACAATTTTTCCAAACTCTGCAAAGATGCCCGCTTTATCTGTATAGGCTATTGCTGCTTCCTCCTCAGTTATTTCTTCATCGTATTTCTTTAGAATACCGCGACATTTTAATTTCCAGAATTTTTTTAGATTTTCATCTAAATCTTTGAAGTTTTTAGTTACAGAAACACATTCTATGTCCAAAAATAGAATACTTCCTAAATTTACATTATTCAGCATTTTGCGCTTTTTTAAGTAGTGGATAGTTTTCAGTCATAGCACAACTAATTACTTAGCAGACTGCAAATAATCCTACAATGTAGTGATAAAATTTTCTTTTTGGGTAACTTAGGTGTGTTCTATTAATAGTAAGATAAAAATAATTTCAGATTCTTCTGAGTCGAAGAATTAAGGTAAGAAACTTAAAGTGAACCGTTTAGTTCTCTTATTCCTTCGACAGAATCTGAAGTTATTTTATCGCGTTCCTTAAAAAAAAGGGTTGGTTTTAGTGGGGTATTCTTATGAAAGGTGTATCTTCCTATAAGCACGAAAAATAGCAACCGAGTTGGACAAAAGAACTATCATTGATATTCAATCTGGGTTATTCTCTTTTTTGCTTGTCCAACTCGGGCTGAATCACAATCTCAAGACAAATATACAACTATTTTGATAACAAAACAATAAAAAACAATATTTTGATTACATTATTTTATATTAAAATCAAATAAAGACAATAATTTGCCTTTTCGATTCGCTAATATACCCTAACTTTACGCCTTTATTTTTCGGTCATAAATCGAAAATACTGATTTTAGGGACTTAGCAAATAATAACCTATTAAACTACACAGATTATTAATATTCTTGGTGCTTGGTTAAAATGATATACGCCTCCCAATTTATTAATTCAATCTATTTAAATTAAACAAAAATGAGTAGTAGTAATTCAAAATCAAATTTATTCGCCATTGCCATGATTGCTATTTTAGCACTTTTGGGCTTAAGCGGATATTTATTCTATGCTAATCAGGAACTTAAACAATCTTCCGAAAAAATGGCACAGGATATTAATCAAAAGACCATCATTTACGATGAATTGAATGATACCTATAATCAAGCCGTCTCTGAATTAGACGAGATGAAAGGAAATAATGAGGAATTGAATGCCTTGATTGAAAAGCAAAAAGATGAACTGAAAGCTAAGAAAAATCAAATTAGTCGTTTATTACGGACTAGAAATGATTTTGATAAGGCTAAAACAGAGATGAGTGAAATGCGGCTTCAATTGGACCAATATGTCGCTGAAGTGAACGAATTAAAAGCGAAGAATGAAGAATTAATGGCGCAAAATTCTGATTTGGGTAACCAAAACAAATCCTTAAAGGCTGATTTGACGGCTAAATCTTCCCAAGCGGAGCAATTAGAAACCGCTCGTGCTCAATTGGTCTCTGAAAAGCAAGATTTGGCGGAGAAAAATACCATGTTGGATAAAAAGGTCAATATTGCTTCTGTTATTAAAGTAGCAGATGTATCAGCTACTGGCTGGAAAATCCGTAAAAATGGTAAGGCTGTTAAGAAGAAATATGCTAAAAATATTGACCGATTAGAGCTTTGTTTTAATACTTCTGAAAACTTGGTAACGGACCCAGGAGAAGAAGATTTCAAAATTCGTATCATCAATCCTTTAGGGGAAACTTTAGCGATTGAAGAAATGGGGTCTGGTGTAATGACTGATGCTTCTACTAAAGAGCAAGTTCGATTCACTCAAGCACAAACTGTTGATTATCAAAATGAAAGTGGCCAAATTTGTATGAATTGGGAACCTTCTAATGGTTTTAATAAAGGTTTATATGCGGTTGAAATTTATAATAAAGGATATATTGCTGGACGAGGAGAGTTTAGATTGAAATAATCTTTGTCACTGTAAATTCTATATAAGAAAGCCCGAAGTGAACAGCACTTCGGGCTTTTTTATTTGAAAATAAATAAGCATAACTAAATCAAACTTTTCAGCACCTTCACACATCGTTCTATTTCTTCCAAATTCATAGAAGCGAAACCCATTCGAATTGTATTCAATTGAACGCCTGCTGGATTATAAGTAGAACCATCCGCTAAATAAAGTCCTTTTTCCTTCATTTTTTTGCTCAATTGAGGAATAGCGATACGTTCATCAAACTTTACCCAAACCGCCATTCCTCCTGCTGGTTTTTGAAAACTGATTAAATCACCAAACTCCTTTTTCAATAAATCACAACAAAAATCTCTTCGTTCTTTATAATGCCGCCATGACTTTTTTAAATGCCTTCGAATCGTTCCATTTGCCAATAAATCTGCTATTGTTTTCTCTAAAATAGTATCTCCTTGTCTGTCCATTATTCGCCTTAACTTTGGTAAAACTTGAATAATTCGACTTGGTCCTACTAAATAACCAACTCTAAAAGCTGGAGCAATCATTTTTGTAAAAGACCCAAAATACAACACCCTTCCATTCTTATCACCACTAGCTAAAGGTAATACTGGACTATTGTCAAAATGGAAATCGTAGTCATAATCATCTTCTAAAATCACAAAATTATATTTATTGGCCATTTTCAATAAACGCATTCGACGTTCTGGACTTAGGGTCACCGTTGTTGGATGATGGTGATGTGAAGTGACGTAGATGGCACGAATAGACTGCTTTTCGCAAATAGCAGGAATTTTATCTACTTGGATACCTTGGTCATCGAGTGGTAATCTAATCAATTCTCCTCCCACATATCGAATAATCATATCCGATGTCTTATAATTTGTGTCTCCTACTAATACCTTATCACCTTTTTTTACAGCAGCCGCTACGGCTAGATGTATCGCCATCACGGTCCCTTTTGTTATCAAGATATTGTCCGGATTAATATTCAATCCTCTTGTTTCGTTGAGCATTTTAGTCAACTGCTTTCGCAAATCAAGGTTGCCCAAGCCGTCTTTATAACTCAAGTCTCTCTCAAAAGCTAATTGTCGAATATTTCGAGCATATCCTCTCGCTAATTCATCTATCGGCGCTAGTCTTACATCTGGAAGACCATCATCAAAACCCATATTTTGCGATAAAGCTTTTGGTATTTTTAAGGCGGGAAAATCATAAAACTCAAATTGGTTTTCGCTTTCCTTATTAGCCATCAATTTTCTTTTAGACCAATCATTCGGCTGGACTATAGGAAACGTATTGACGACAAAAGTCCCTTTTTTAGGTAAAATTTCTACCCAACCTAAGGCTTCGAGCTCCTCTATTGCTTTGGTAATGGTATTCCTATTGAGCGCTAATAATTGAGCAAATTTTCTACTACTTGGCAACTTCGCTCCTGCAGATAATTGTCCATTTTGTATTAATTTCACCAATTCATTAGTCAATTGGAGAAAAATTGGTGTTGCCGCTAATCGATTGATATGTAAAAGATTTTGGTATGGAAGCATTATGAAATTTAAAATTTAAAAGTTTTAGTGCCACAAACCTATTTTTTATGTTTTCAAAACTGGACTATTCAATTAGTACAAACTGGCACATCAAAGTAGTCCAGAAAGTTATTAATTTTACGCTATAAATCAAAATTGTATGATGAATATTGAGCAAATCAGACAAGATACTCCCTATTGTTTAGATAAATTATTTGTCAATAGTGCAGGGTCTTCTTTACAACCTACCGTTGTGGTAGCAGCTGTCAAAAATTATTTAGATAAGGAAGCTCAACTCGGTGGGTATACGGTCGCAGATACCAACGGAGTAGCCATAGAAACCTTCTATGAAGCAATCGCTAAGCTTCTTGGCACTCAATCTTCTAATATCGCTTTTACCCATGATGCTACCGATGCTTATTTGAAAGCCCTATCTGCCATTCCTTTTCAAAAGGGAGATGTGGTGATTACTTCTAACGATGATTATGCGTCTAATCAAATTCAGTTTTTGTCTTTGCAAAAACGATTTGGCATAACTATTAAAAGGATAAAAACATTAGCGAATGGAGATATAGATATCGCTCATTTTCAGGAGTTGATTACTCAGAAAACTCCAAAATTAGTTGCGATTACGCATGTTCCTACCAATTCTGGTTTGATTCAAAATGTAGAGGCAATAGGAGAAATTTGCTACCAAAAGGCTATTCTTTATTTAGTCGATGCTTGTCAATCCGTTGGACAATTAGTCGTTGATGTGCAAAAGATAAAATGTGATTTTTTATCTGCCACAGGTAGAAAATTTTTACGCGGCCCCAGAGGTACTGGCTTTTTATATGTCTCTGACCGAGCTTTAGCCAAAGGATTATCCCCTTTATTTATTGATGGTGGCGGAGCTGTTTGGACCAAAGAACAAGAATATCAAGTTTTGCCAACTGCTCGACGTTTTCAAACTTGGGAAAAACCTTATGCCTTGATGATGGGCTTGACTACTGCTATACAATACGCCACAACTATTGGCTTAGCCAATATCGAGGCTTATAATGAGCAATTGATGCAAAGATTAAAACATAATCTTGCTGCCATCCCAAATGTAAAAATATTTGATAAAGGTGCGAAAACTTGTAATCTACTTACGTTTAGAAAAGGAGATAAATCTGCCCCCGCTATTCAAAAAGTACTAAACGATCATTCTGTCTTTCATGGTTTGAGTACTAAGGAATGGGGCGTGATTGATTATGGTAAAAAAGGAGTGGATTGGACGGTACGCCTTTCGCCTCACTATTTTAATACACTCGAGGAGATGGATAGGTTGGCGGAGATTATTGAAAGTATATAGGGTGTTGAGGTGGCTTACCTATGTTAAGTACTTAACGGCATTTTTATAATTAGTTAATATATTTATCATGAAAAAAGAAATCACTTATCAATTTGATATTATTCCAAAGGTGAACGAGGTTATTTCTGTCTACGATGATTCTGGGATTAATCGTCCCACTCAGGATGTGGCTCGAATCGAAAAAATGTATGCTAATGCCAATCTTGTCGTTACTGCATGGGATGGAAGCATCTTAGTTGGTGTTGCAAGGTCTTTAACGGACTATTGTTATTGCTGCTATTTATCCGATTTAGCCGTCAAAAAGGCTTATCAAAAAAAAGGAATTGGTAAACAATTAATTGCCTTGACAAAAGAAAGAATAGGGGAAGATGCCATGTTATTATTGCTTTCGGCAGCCTCTGCTATGGAATATTATCCTAAAGTCGGTTTAAAAACCGTTACAAATGGTTTTATTATTAATCGAACCGCTAGATAATTTTTCACCTGCTAAAAACATACTTATGCTACAAATACGATTAACTTGTGAAAACTGCGATAAAGCCTTGCCCAATGATAGTTCAGAAGCAATGATTTGTTCTTATGAATGTACTTATTGTCAGGACTGTGTGCAAGACATTTTACTGAACGTTTGTCCGAATTGTGGTGGCGGTTTTGAAAAAAGACCTACTAGACCATATGCGGATTTAAGTCGGAATCCTCCTCGAAAAGATAAGGTTTTTAAACCTGTCAAAATCAATAAATATTTGAAAAAAAATAAGGATATTCCGCCGAGAGAACGATAGTTTTTTAAGTTGTAAGTGGTGAATGGTAAGTTGTAAATCAAATCAATAATAGGTAACTGATTGACTTACATTTAGAAAGAAAGCATTAATCCGTTAAGTAAAAGATGATATCGAAAAATAAAACAATGAAATTTATGTATGGCACTATCCGTTGGCAAAACTACACTTCGGACCAACAGATAATTGCCAACTGATAATAGTCTACAAATAGATTTAACAATCAATTAGTCGTGGGACAAAAATAAAGTGTACAACTTTTTTGAGCAATTGTTTTAGTCCTCCAAAAATTTCCTTGCAGTCAATATTTTAGAGAACTAAAACAATTGCAAGTTGTACACATTATTTTTCTTTCGCCCCTTAACTCCATAGACTTGCACAAAATAATCACTCATTTTAAAAATAAAAATCTATGCCATCCTATCCAATCGACGATAAAAATAAGGTCAAAAGAATACCTAAAAGAGGACATTATGACGAAGCGACTATCCACGAAATTTTAGATGCAGGATTCCTGTGTCATATGGGATTTACGCATCATGATACCCCTTTTGTCATTCCTACCTCCTATGGAAGGGAAGGAAATAAAATATACCTCCATGGAGCTACAACTAGTCGAATGATGGTCAATATGGAAAAAGGATTGCCCATTTGTTTGACTGTCACGCATTTAGACGGCTTGGTGCTAGCACGGTCCGCTTTTCATCATTCGATGAACTATCGGTCTGCAGTATGTTTTGGAACGGCGAAGAAAGTGGAAGGGGAAGAAAAACTACACGCCTTAAAAGTAATTTCTGACCAAATTCTAAAAGACCGATGGGAAGAAAGCCGACAACCTTTACCAAAGGAATTAAAAGCCACGACCGTTCTTTGTATGACTATAGACCAAGCCTCTGCAAAAATTCGAACGGGGCCTCCTGGAGATGACAAACCTGATTATGCTTTGCCCATTTGGGCGGGTGTCGTACCTTGTAAACAAGTATGGGGTGAGCCAGAATCGGACCCTGTTTTGACGGATGGAATTGAGGTGGCGGAAAGTGCTAAGGCTTTGCATAAAAGTACTAGTTAAACCAAGTTGCGAATAACATAGGTAACACAGAATTTATTCTGTTCGGGACGCTGAGCTTTAGCTTAGCTATTAGTTCTAGTCTAAAGACTTGTATCCCGAACAAACTAAAGTTTGTGCTACCAGTTTTTTACCTTTTCTTAGGCATGAAATAGTTCATTCCACTTTAACGTAAAAAAAGGTTGACTTTTCCCGATGAAAAGTCAACCTTTTTTATTGATAATAACTTAAACTAAAAACCAATATTCAATATAAAATAAAGACTGCATATTAGCGATTTTCCTAAACCAATCACTAATCAACCAATCACTAATCACCACACTACTCCAAATAGATTTTCATATCAGGAATAACAATTTCATTTTTCTCCATTTTATTCAACTTACGCAATAATTCTATTGGCAAATTATATTTATTGGCGATAGTTGCCATGGTTTCATTTTCTTGTACGGTGTGAACTCTTCGACCATTTCTATAACCAACCGAAGTATCTGCTCGCTTCGTATTGTTTAAAACACTCTCTGTTTCATAATCATACGGCACTGGAACAGGCATGTACTCGGTACTTCTCTCTGTACCTCCTTTTTCGGTCATCGACGCAGCATTGGAATTTGCAGCGTTTCCACCTCCATTAGCATTAATACTAGCATCATCAAAACTTCCACTACCAAGACCACTTGGCTCGACCTCCTCACTGGCATTATTCGCACTGTTATAGGTATTTGAACTAGTCGGCCCTACTCCATCCGCAGGACATAAACAATTCCCTGTTCGCAACACTTGTCCAATTCGAATCATGTTACCATCTCCTAATCCGTTTAAGTCTCTAAATCGCTCTAAGGTGAATCCATATCTTTTAGCTAAACTCGTTAAGTTCTCTCCCTTTTGAACAACATGGTATTCAATACCAGAATTCCACATTTTTCCAGGCGTATTATTAACCATATTCGACGTACCTCCTTTAGGGGTATTTACCGCAGGTTTAGTATTTGCTAAAATTTTATTGTTACCACTTGGAGCATTGGTATAGCTTGTTCCCATTTCATCACTAGGAATCGTATAGGACTCATACCCTTCCTTTGGCGTATCTTTACTTGGATTATTAATCGCAGCAATTACGGTCTGTGGAGTCTTTGTATATAAGCTCGTACATGGCTTAATTTTCTCCTTCTTTCCTAACTTATTCCATTTTTGAATTTGAGCCACCGTTAAGTTATTCGCTTTTGCAATACTATAAAGGGTTTCTCCTTTTTGAACGATATGCACCCCGTCATAAGCTAGTTTATCGCAAGTATCAGCTGGTTTTGCTGCTTTTTTTGCAATGGTTGCGGAGGCAGGAGCTGGTATATTTTCTGGAGCTGCATTTTTATATATAATAGCTGCGCCTTTTGCTGTAAAATCATCAGCTGTATTATCCGTTACTGAATTAGGCGGTAATACATACAAACTCTGACATGGATTAATCAAATCTTCGTTCTCTAATTTATTCCAATCTCTCAATTGCTTTACAGTTACATTATATTGTCTAGCAATACTAAATAACGTTTGGCTTGTTTGTACAATATGTACCCCTTGATAAGACAAATTGGTACAATCAACGCCTTTAGGTCGGAAAGTCGCTACGGCTTCTTGTGGCTTATCATATTCATACACTAAATCACTACCTGCAGGTCTGTATTCTGGTGCAGGCGCCTCGTATGATGCTGGAAAAATAACTTCTCCTCTAGGATTTGGTGGTGGTGCAGGTGCTCGATTTGTCGTAGCTGGTTGATACACTACCTGTTCTTCAACTGGTTCGTATTTTACCGCTAATTCCGCCTGACCTCCATTACAAATAAGGTCCATATATTCATCTAAAGGAGTGTTGTTAATTTTAACCAATCTTAAGATATTACTTTCTGCATCCGCTTGATTGACCCCTGTTTTTTCTTCAATCACTCCAATTCCAGGCACAAAGGTCATATCGGTATAAGGCTTACAAGTTTCTTCTGGTATCTTTTTTATAACATAGGCATCCGAACAAACTTGCTTCTCCGACCCTATATAATAAACTTTAGTTGAAGAATTCCTGCCTGCCAAATTGTTTTCCATCACGCCAATATCACTAGAAGCATAGGACATATCAAATTGATTGCCGCGCATAGAAAAGTTTTTCGGACTGTCTTTCATGTATGTCGCCAAGTGTACAGGAGAAACGATATAATTACTCCCTACTTTACGAACGATATACACCTTATCTTTTCCTGAATTTATAGAGTTAGCCAATAAATCATTGACTTTAACTTTGCCACAAGTTTTTGTCCCTTTAGGCGCTCTTTTGACTTGTTTGATACTTTCTACTCCGATTTCCATGACAATTCGTTCCGAATCATTTGCTTTTAAGCTATAGGAAATCAAGCCGTTACCAGCCATATTTCCGTTCAATCGGTATTCCAATCGGTCCATGCAAGCTGCATCGTATCGTAAATAGATGTTCTTTGAAAAAAGAGATAAGGAGCCAAAAATGGCTACAAGGATAATAAAACTACTTTTAAAATTCATCGATGTGTTTTTTGTGTAACAACGGACGTTTTCATAAAGGTTAAAAGATAAAGGGGCTAAAAGGTAGAAAGGCAAAATTATGCCATCTATTTCATTTACGACCTTCTGATTATTTAATCTCTTTTTTTAGACGTCATTTCCGTTGAAAAGTCTCTCATATTTAGGACGCCAAGGTACGACAATTTAGTATTTGAACCAACGATTTTTTAAAAGATTCCGTTAAAAAAGACTTATAACTGGCAGATTTACAGGTGGTAAGCACTGAACGGGTAATTTATAATTGGGAATGGGTGCTTTTTGCTAAGTGAGTTTTTGCTTTGTTAATATTCTTTTTTTGAACCACAAAAGTTACACAAAGTTCACAAAAGAGGTTCACAAAAGCTCTTATTTTTCTTTTGTGAACCTCTTTTGTGTCCTAATGTGTCCTTTGTGGTTCAAAAGCGAACGACTATCCGTTAATGTTTTTTATTCAACTGTTCTTTTTCTGATGCTGGCTTTCCTAAAAAATTACTAGCTCCTTTTTTGGTGGTAATTAATATAGCTTCTTCCACGCCATATAAGGTCCTAGCTGTAACCCCCTTGACTACATTTACGGACTCAATATTTTCTGGTAGTATTTCTGGCATCCAAGATGGGTCATACTTTATTCCATTGATGTAAGTATTTTGATGGTCCACTTTTATTATACCGCCCATTCTTCTCGGCACATTCACTTGTTCCCTAAAATAAAACGAGGGGTCTACCACTTTCATCTGATTGGAAACTTGATATGCTGGAATAAGACCTTTGGAGAAATCTGTCTCTGCCTTTTGAAAATCTATTTCTATATTTTTATT
>CALJVJ010000345.1 GCA_937974625.1 uncultured Saprospiraceae bacterium | reverse complement strand
TGTAGTGATTTGTGAAAAGGTAATTACCTTATCAACAGGAGGTAATGACCCAGATAATGACGGAGACGGAGTTCCTGCAAGTCAAGATTGTAATGATAACGACCCTAATTTAACAATTGTTGGTGCTAGTTGTGATGATGGCAATGCAGCCACCACCAATGATATAGTGCAAGCTAACTGTACTTGTGCAGGGACGAGCATAGGTGGAGGAGGAACCACCGTGTCCTGCACTGGCAACACAATGATTACCTATGGTGAAGGGACCATAGTCATGTCAGGTCAATCAGGTCAAGAGTATTTCTTTCAAATTTTAGATACAGATTGGAATGAGGTCTATAATTGTGGCTGGCAATGTGGTTCGACCAAAACGGTTGCTAATTTGACGGCAGGAGATTATAGAATTTATATTAAAAATAGTGACTATGTAGTGATTTGTGATAAAGTAATTACTTTATCTACAGGAGGTAATGACCCTGATAATGATGGTGACGGAGTTCCTGCTAGCCAAGATTGTAATGATGCTGACCCTAATTTAACGATTGTAGGGGCTAGCTGTAATGACGGTGATTCAGTAACCTCTAATGATGTGGTGCAAGCTAATTGTACTTGTGCAGGAACGACTATAGGTGGAGGGACAACTATTGCTTGTGGAGATATCACGATTACTTACGGGCAAGGAGTTGTAGAAATGGTTGGTCCCGTTGGCAATAGTTACTTTTTTAAGCTCAATGATTTAAATAATGGATGGGCACAATCATTTGGTTGTAGTTGGAATTGTGGCAATCAACAAACGGCTACCAATCTTCCAAATAGTCGCTATTTAATAACCATTAATAATGAAGATTGGAGTGAACATTGCGCCATTGAAATTGAAATGACCGGAAGTAGTTTCACCCAAAGTGCAAGAGGTAGGACTATTCCTCAACTTAATTTTGAAGCATTTACTGCTCAAAGAACCGTTGATTTACAATGGTTGACCAATAGTGGTTATAAGGTGAAGCAATTCGACGTGGAGCGTTCTACTGATGGAGCAAACTTTGAATCCTATCACAAAACCATTAATAAACAATGGACTGAAAACCTGGCGTATCATCAAACCACCGATTTAAACCCTGAAAAAGGAACAAACTATTACCGAATCAAAGAAATATATTTAGATGATAGCTTTTCCTACACGGAAGTCAGACAAGTAGATTTTCAGGTAGATTTAAATAAGTTATCTATTTATCCCAATCCAGTAGAAAACATCTTAAACCTTAGCCTAAAACCTTTAATTGGTCAATCAACAACTATTAATATCATTAACGCTTTTGGTCAAGTAGTGCAAACAAATCCTATTGGTGTAGTCAAAGAAAATATCACCCAAATAGAATTGAATAGTGCGGTTACCAATGGCTTCTATCATGTTTGGATTGAAGTGGAAGGGCAAAGACCTATTATTAAAAAATTGATAGTTAAAAAGTTGTATTAGATAAGCAATAAAAAATTAATAACCTATCCGTTGTCAACAATCCGCTGGAAAAACTAAAAAGAAAGCCAAGGCATTGTTACCAACGGATATTGGAATACAAAAAAATACCCTGATTTCTTTCACACTTTGAAAATAAATGGCTCCTTTCTTTTGACTTTTCTAATAATCAAAGCCATTTTGACATAACATTTTGCTTTCTACTGACATAAAGTCACTTCATTTCCTAGTTTTTCGTCCATTATGACTGCTTTTGGGGCTTGGTATATCAATTGATGTTAGAGTAATTGTGTTTATTTTAAAGCATTTGGTATTGATAGATATTTTGAACAAAACGCTTTTAAAATAATTTAATAGACATCAATAAATCATCATAGACATGAATTTAAATAATATCACTTTAAAGACACAACAAGCATTGCAACGTGCCCAACAAATTGCTTTTGAAAATAACCACCAACTAATTGAGGTAGGACATGTTTTGAAAGGTATTTTTGAGGTGGATGAAAATGTGACACCTTACATTTTTAAAAAATTATCGGCTAATTTACCTGCGGTGAAACAAGCCTTAAATAGCATTTTGGAAAGCTACCCAAAACAAGAAGGTGGTGGTCAACACCTTTCTCGTCCAGCTAATGAAGCGGTGCAAAGGGCAGGCACCTTTTTAAAAGAATTTGGTGATGAATATGTCGCTTTAGAACATTTACTTTTGGGTGTTTTAAAAGTAAAAGATTCTGTTTCTCAATTATTGAAAGACAGTGGACTGAATGAAAAAGATTTAAAAGCAGCTATCAAATCTTTGCGTAAAGGCACAAAAGTAACTTCGCATGGGGCTGAAAGTACTTATAACTCTTTAGAAAAATATGCGATTAATTTAAATGAGAAAGCTAAAGTTGGAAAATTGGACCCAGTCATTGGTAGAGATGAAGAAATCCGTAGAGTCTTACACATTTTAGCTCGACGTACTAAAAATAATCCATTGCTAATTGGCGCGCCTGGGGTTGGAAAGACTGCGATTGTAGAAGGCTTAGCTCACAGAATTATCAATGGTGATATTCCTGATGATTTGGAGGATAAAGTGATTTATGCATTAGATATGGGTGCTTTGATTGCTGGCGCTAAGTTTAAAGGAGAATTTGAAGAACGCTTAAAGGCGGTCATCAAAGAGGTGACGGAATCTGATGGAAACATCATTTTATTTATTGATGAAATTCATACCCTTGTTGGTGCAGGCGGTGGACAAGGAGCGATGGATGCTGCGAATATTTTAAAGCCCGCTTTGGCTCGTGGGGAACTTCGGTCTATTGGCGCAACGACATTGGATGAATACCAAAAATATTTCGAAAAAGACAAAGCTTTAGAACGAAGATTCCAAACAATAGTCGTAGATGAACCCAATGTGGAAGATGCTGTGTCCATCTTAAGAGGTCTGAAAGAACGATATGAGGGACACCACAAAATCAACATCAAAGATGAAGCGATTGTTGCTTCTGTGCAACTCTCTCACCGATATATTACTGACCGATTTTTACCAGATAAGGCCATTGACTTGATTGATGAAGCAGCTGCAAGATTGCGATTAGAAATGAATTCTATGCCAGAGGAACTAGATGAGGTAGAAAGAAAAATCCGACAGTTAGAAATCGAGCGAGAGGCAATGAAAAGAGAAAATGATGATGCCAAGATTCTCGTATTGAATGAACAAATTGCTAATTTAGAAGAGCAACGAAATCAGTATAAAACCCAATGGGAATCTGAGCGTAATGTTGTTCTCGGCGTACAAAAAGCCAAGGAAACGATTGAGCAATTAAAGCAAGAAGCGAAGCAGTTAGAAAGAGCGGGAAATTTTACAGAAGTCGCTGAAATTCAGTATGGTAAGATACCTGCTGCTCAACAAAATTTAGCCGATTTTAATCAACAATTAATAGATTTACAAGAGAAAGGAAGCAAGTTGGTGAAAGAGGAAGTGACGTCCGAAGATATAGCAGAAATAGTAGCTAGATGGACGGGCATTCCAGTGACTAAAATGTTACAAAGTGAACGAGAGAAATTACTAAATCTTGAAGCAGAATTAGGGCAGAGAGTTGTGGGACAAGCACCTGCTATTGAAGCGATTGCAGATGCGATTAGAAGAAATCGAACAGGTCTTTCTGATGATAGAAAACCAATTGGCTCTTTTCTATTTCTCGGTTCGACGGGGGTGGGTAAGACAGAATTGGCGAAAGCCTTAGCTGAGTTTTTGTTTGACGATGAAAATATGATGACCCGAATAGATATGTCGGAATATCAGGAGCGTCATGCAGTAGCTCGTTTAGTCGGGGCACCTCCAGGATATGTGGGCTATGATGAAGGTGGACAATTGACAGAAGCGGTCCGAAGAAAACCTTATTCGGTGATTCTTCTAGATGAAATTGAAAAAGCACACCCTGATGTGTTTAATATTTTATTACAAGTATTAGATGATGGTCGTCTGACTGACAACAAGGGTAGGGTAGCGAACTTTAAAAATGCGATTATCATCATGACTTCTAATATGGGCGCTGAAGTGATTCAAGAAAATTTTGCTAGATTAGATGAGACCAATGAAGCAACTATTTTTGAAAAAACAGAAAGACTTGTTTTTGAGGTTTTAAAACAATCTTTACGTCCAGAATTTTTGAATCGAATTGATGAGACCGTCATGTTCCAACCGCTCAATAATAAACATATTCGACAGATTGTAGCACTACAATTAAAAGGTTTGGAGAAGGTATTGAAAAAGCAAGAAATTAAACTCTCGGCAACTTCGCAAGCAATTGATTTTATCGCAGCGGCAGGATTTGACCCTCAGTTTGGTGCGCGTCCTGTGAAGCGTGTCATTCAGAAAAAAGTCCTAAACGAACTGTCTAAGGCGATGCTTAAAAAAGAGGTGTCTCCTAACTCGACTATTGTGTTGGATTCTTTTGGAGATGGATTAGTCTTTAGACAACCTACAGAGAAAGAAGCAGAGAAATTGGCGGCTTAGGATTGTAAACAATTTAACAATTATAAATAAAAAAAGGAATGCTAACTATTTTAGCATTCCTTTTTACTTTTAGACCCAATAAATCGGGTTTTAAACAAAAAAAGTCGAGCCAATCCCCCAATCGACTCGACTTAGTAACATTTTTTTTGTCGTTACTACCTATATATTCAAAAGGTGTACCAAAAATAAAATTTGGTGCATTTAACTAGAAAGAAAAAATTTTGTTAGGAATTTATAGGTATTTTTGCTATAAAATAGAATTTTGTAAGGTTTTTTATGGTATTTTCGAAATTGCCGCATCATATAAAGTTGCAAGGATACTCCAAAGCGAATGGTTTAAGCTAAAATAGTAAGTAGAAGAATGTAAATTTATTATTGAACTATTCCTAAGACCTTCTTACTTTTATAAAATGGATGTAAATATGGATTTTCCAATCCTTTTTGAAGACGAATCTTTGATTGCTATCAATAAGCCTACAGGTATTCTGGTACATCGAACGCGGATAAGTGAGGATAAAATATTTGTTTTACAATTGCTTCGAAAGCAAATAAATCAGCGCGTTTATCCTATACATCGGCTAGACCGAGCGACTTCAGGGGTGTTAATTTTTGGAAAAAATAAAGAAGGAGCGAGTCAATTATCTGAACAGTTTAGAGCCAAAAAAGTAGAGAAACAATACCTTGGAATTGTCAGAGGGTATGTGGAGGAAGCAGCGACTATTGATTATCCACTAGCCAAAGAAAAATGGCTGCCCAAAAAAGATGCAGTAAGCCACTATCGAAAATTGAAGCAAACGGAAATAGAAGAACCTATCGGAAGGTATCAAACAGCAAGATATTCTTTAGTGGAGGTACAATTAGAAACAGGTAGAAGGCATCAAATTCGACGTCATTTTTCTCACCTACGTCATCCAATTATTGGAGATAAAAAACATGGGGATGTAAAACATAATTCCTATTGGCGAGATAATTTTGACATTAGCAGAATGTTATTACATGCACAGCATATGCAATTCAATCATCCCAAGACTGGAAAAAATCATTTGATTTATGCCCCAATAGATGAAGCTTTCCAAAAAGCTAAGACCCTTTTAGGCTTTTAAAAGCGAGTTGTAAGTAGCAGATTTACCACTTACAACTCACCACTTATCACTAATTCAAGACTTCTTCTGTAAATTCTGGCGTGATGCCCATATTCTCCCAAACGAAGCTATACATATCAGCTGATAATTCCATTCTTTGTTTAGTTGAAACACTTCCGTGTCCTGCATTGGTCTGAATCCGAATCAAGACTGGATTCGCTCCTGCGTGACTTTCTTGTAATTGTGCCGCAAATTTGAATGAATGCGCAGGGACTACTCGGTCATCATGGTCCGCAGTCGTAACCATAGTAGCAGGGTAGGCTACCCCTTTTTTCAAAGCATGAACAGGAGAGTAATTTTTTAAATACTCAAACATTTCTGGAGAATCTTCTGCGGTGCCATAATCTGCTGCCCAGCCTGCTCCTGCAGTAAATGTATGGTAGCGCAACATATCCATTACTCCTACTGCTGGCAAAGCGACCTTTGCTAAATCAGGTCGTTGTGCCATCGTTGCCCCTACTAATAATCCACCATTAGAACCACCAGCAATGGCTAGATAATCGCTTGAGGTATAGTTGTTTGCAATGAGGTATTCTCCTGCAGCAATGAAATCATCAAATACATTTTGCTTCTGCATTTTTGTACCTGCTAAATGCCATTTTTTGCCGTATTCTCCACCACCTCTTAAGTTGGGTTGTGCATAGATACCGCCTTGTTCTAACCAGGCAATTCTAGTAGCACTGAATCTTGGCGTTAAACTAATATTGAACCCTCCATAGGCATACATATAAGTTGGATTTTTACCATCCATTTTCAGCCCTTTTTTGTGGGTGATAAACATCGGCACTTTTGTTCCATCTTTACTCGTGTAGAATATCTGTTTGGTCTCGTAATTTTCTGGATTGAATTTTACTTTTGATTTTCTATAAAGAGTTGATTCCCCACTTGCTATATCATACTTAAAAATAGTGCTTGGATAAGTAAAGGAAGTGAAGGAATAATATAACTCTGTATCTTCGTCTTTAGCCCCAAATCCACCTGCTGAACCAATGCCAGGCAGCTTGACTTCTCGCTCTAAATTACCATCCCTATCAAATTGTTTAATCGCTGTTTTAGCGTCTACGAGATAATTGGCAAAGAACTTTCCGCCACCTGAACCAACCCGCAAAACATTTTCCGTTTCTGGAATCACTTCCTTCCAATTGGCTTGGGCAGGATTGTTAATGTCCACACTTACTAAGCGATAATTTGGTGCCCCAATATTGGTGTATAAATAGAAGGTAGACCCTACATTATCTTGATAGCTACAAGTTGCTAAATAGTCGTCCTGAATTAAAATAAAATCACTATTGGTTTTACTTAAGTCCTTGACATACAGTCTGCTACCTGATGTGTTTTGAGCTGCTGAAACTACTAAGTACTTTTGGTCATTGGTCATAAACCCGCCTATATATCGGTTGGGTTGTTTTGCTCCTCCAAAGATTAATTCATCCGAACTTTGAGGGGTTCCTAGTTTATGAAAGTATAATTTATGGTGCTGTGTTTTACCTGATAAAGTGCTGCCATCTTTGGGTTTATCGTAACTGCTGTAGTAAAACCCTTCGTTACCTTTCCAGGAAATACCACTAAATTTTATGTCTATTAGCGTATCCTCTAAAACCTTTTTAGAAGCAACATCCATGACAATTGCTTTCCGCCAATCGGAGCCTCCTTCAGTAATCATATGGGCGGATAAAGTACCATCTTCGGTGAAATTTATTCCTCGTAAAGCGGTAGTTCCATCTGTAGAAAAGTCGTTTGGATTTAGGAATATTTCTGGTGCTCCATCTTCATCTCCTATTGTGGTTCGATAGACGATGCTATGGTCCTGCAAACCATCATTTTTATAAAAATATTCATAAGCTCCTTCTTTAAACGGAGCAGAGACTTTTTCATAATCGTTTAACTTTTCTATCCGTTCTTGCAATTCCGCTTTAAAGGGAATGTTTTTTAAATATCCAGAAGTGACCTCATTTTGAGACTTGACCCATTCGCCCGTTTCCTCAGAACGGTCGTCTTCTAACCACCGATAAGGGTCCGCAACTTCGACTCCGTGATAAGTGTCTACATGGTCTACTTTTTTAGTTTGAGGATAAGAAAGAGGTGCTTTTGTAGTGGTCTTTTTTTCAGATTGACAGGCAATTGCAACTATACAGAGTATTGCTGTAAATAGGGTGACTTTTTTCATACGATGATATTTGTTTTAAGAGGATGTCTAGAAATTTATTTTATTATCAAGATGATAAAATTTTGACATGCTCTACAGGTTAGAAATATGGAGGACGAATATACGGAATGTAAATGATTTTTACTGCATGGATGACTGGTTTTAAAAGCAGCCTTTAACGATTGACAAAGTTTAACTTAGTTGCTAAATCTGCTTAAGCCAATTCCTGAACCAAACCTAAAAATATCACTAAAACAGGTATTAAAAGAAGGAAAAATAACACATAAACTAAAATGGAACGAAAGATTATAGCTAATCGACTTTGTTTCGAAAAGAACTGCCAAAAAACATAAAACGCATAGCCTATTGAAATAGGAAGAACTACCGATATCCAAAAATCATGATTATGGGTTATTAGTGCTAGTATGGAAGAAACTGCATAAAAAATGGCTTGCTGCCCAGTTATATAGGCGTTCAAAATGAAATGCTCTAAGTAGTTGTAACCTGTCCCACCAAATGCTATAAAAGAGGCAAGAGCATATAATGGTAGAAAGATTAATATGGTATACGCATAATTTTTGACCAACCATTGGGTGGCGGCTAATTGATTCGTACCAATTTCAGCGTTATAGTCCAAAAATCCTTCTAAGGCATCATCTAAATAGGTTTGCCCCTCTAAGCGGTGGGATAAAAGAAAATAGATGGTAGATAAAGTAAATGCATAAGCAATTGGTTTAAAGTGGTACTTTCTTTTTCCACTTAAATAATCTCTTATACTATGCCCTGGTCTTACAAACAACTCCTTAAGCGTATAAAATAAGCCCTTATTAATTTGGAAAACACTGCTGGATAGCTCTTTTAAAAAATTAGCGAGATTGATTCTTTCAACACTCGTTTTTTGACCACAATGGGTGCAAAAATTTCCATCAGCTATTTGCTCGCAGTTTTTACAGTTCATTTTGGTGCCTATTTTTGTTTTGTATAGCTTTATTTTTAACTATCATTTACCACTTCTCTTAAAACCGTTCTTTCGAGTCATTTAATTCCCAAATTTTATGATGGAGTCCAAATTCTTGAAAGAGTTGTTTAGCTTCCTCAATGGTCCATTTTTTCCATTCGGGATTTAAATGATTCCCATACCACTTTTTTGAAAATTGCCAAATTTTTTCAATAGGTTGTAAATCCCCTTTAGAAATTTGATGTTGTTTAGTCCATTTATCAACTTGTTGTTCATTTTCGAAAACTAGCATATTACTACAGGTGTAAATCACATTATCCCACGCCTTTTTCATAGTGATTGGAAAGTGGATATAATAGTCTTTTTCTACTATTTCTCCATCCATAATATGGATTACTATTTGTTTTGTTTCTCCACCAATAGTGGTTGTGATTTTTACATCTTCCCCAAGTAATGCAGCGATTCCTAAGGAACACCATGCACAATTTCCCCACCATTCTCCTTTTTTTGATTGTACATAAAAATTAGTTGGCGCTAAAGAAAATGGATGGATTACCCAAATTTTTGGCGCTTTGGGATGTAGTACAACTCCGTGGTAGTTTTCA
>CALJVJ010000344.1 GCA_937974625.1 uncultured Saprospiraceae bacterium | reverse complement strand
TACAACGACTGGTTTTCCAGCTATAAATACCCTAAGAAGTGTATATGCCAATAATGATTATGTATATGTTGGGGCAGAAAACTTTGGTAGCTCAAAAGGGTATGTTGGTATTTATGATAAGTCTAATGATACTTGGACTTCTTATGATAAGAATACAAGTGGCTTTCCTGCAAATGACCAAATCTTTAATGTACTCGAATCTGATGGTATTCTTTATGTAGGTACCTACGGAGGCGGTTTGGGAATTTATGATGGAACTAATTGGTCGGCTGTTACAAATAGTACCTCAGGTTTCCCTAATAATTTTATTTATGATATTGCTAGAGACAATGGTACGCTTTATATTGCTACACAAGGAGGACTTGGAGTTTATGATGGAAGTACTTGGAGTACGCTGAATAGTAATAACACAACAGGTTTCCCAACAGGAATAGGATTTGCGACTTATGCGGCTAATGGAAAAGTTTATTATGGTTCCTCAAATGGATTAGGCATCTATGATGGAAGTACTTGGACAACTGTCAATAATAGTACAATGGGCTTCCCGACGAATAACCAAATCAATGCGATATACGAAGCAGATGGTTTATTATATGCAGGTTCAAGTGGAGGTTTAGGAATTTTTGATGGGACTAGTTGGACAACTGTCACGACTACTACGACTGGCTTTCCAAATAATCAAGTTAGACGAATTTATAAAGAAAATGGAATACTCTACGTGGCAACTACTACTGGCTTAGGAATTTTTGATGGAGCTAGTTGGACAACTGTCAATGGTTCCACGCCTGGTGTTCCTAATTCAAGTTTAGCTTTAGCAGTTTATGCTTTAGATGGAACGGTTTATTTAGGGACTAGTGGTGGATTGGCTACTTCTTCTGGAGGTGCTACTGTCATGGATATTACTGGCGCAACGGCTTCAAGTTATACTTTTACGCCATTAGCAGGCGATGAGAATAATACCTACCAAGTAGTAATCTCAGATGCCAACGGCTGTGAAGTAACTAGCACTCCTACAAGCTTTACAAATGAAGGTCCTGCGCCAGACATCGCAACAATTGCTACCCAAATGAACATTTGTTCAACGGCTACAGTTGATTTAACAATGTTGACAATTACAGATAATAATAATGTACCCAATACGACGACGACCTTCCACAGTGCTGCACCTACTAGTGCCACGGACATGACTAATCAGTTGAGTTCTAACATCATTTCTATTGACCAAACGGTTTATGTGATGGTGGCTAGCACGAGTGGTTGTTTTGATGTAGAAAGTTTTCTGGTGGATATTGTAGCCTGTTGTGATTTATTTATTTCTCACCCTGCAAATGTAACTATATGTGACGGACAGGATGTAACGTTTTCAGCAACAGCAACAAGCAGTGCTGGAGGTTTCACCTATCAATGGCAAAAGACTTGTACCGCTAATGGGGTTACTGATACCACTGTTATAGTTGGCGCTACGGACCCTACTTATACCTTTACTCCCCAAGCAGGTGATGAAAACTGCATATACCGCTTAGTAGTTACTGATGCGATTTGTGCTGGAATAAGTGGTTCAGCAAGCTTCAATGTGCTGGCGCCAGAGAGTTGCTGTGATATGATGATTGGTACTATTGGAACACAAACTAACTGCCCGAATGCAACTTTAGATTTGACGAGCGTTAGTATTCCAATTACAAATAATATTGCTGGAACGGATACTACTTTCCATAGTGCTGCTCCAACAAGTGCAACGGATATGAGCAATCAATTGGCAAGTATGATTGTTGCTTCTTCCCAAACGGTCTATGTGATGGTGGCTAATGGTACAACGGGCTGTATGGCAGTGTCAGGTTTTGCAGTAGATATAACAACCAACTGTAATTCAACTGGAGAATCATTTGATTTATCAGGAACACTGGCACCAGGTATAGAATATGTTTACAATGCTTGTGACAATATTATCACGGAGGAGATTATTCCTAGTGGTGCAGAGGTAGATTATATTGCTGGACAATTTATCATTTTAAAACCTGGATTCCATGCGCAAGCGGGTAGTGACCTCTTAGCTAAGATTGTTCCTTGTACACCATTAGTGGTAGAAAGTGAGACCCGCCAAACTCGGGAATCTAAGGTGGACTTAGCTTCGCAAGTAGCACTAGATTTAGCGCCTTCTGCCAAGGTTTATCCAAATCCAATACGCGATTATACTAGAATAGAAATCAGTTTACCACAAGAACAAACTATTCAACTAGACTTGTATGATATAAGTGGTCGAAAGATTACCAACTTGGTACATGGAGCAATGCTTCCAGCAGGGGTACATCATTTCGATTGGCAAGTTCAGCAAGTAAATGGAGGAATGTACCTTTTGGTATTGAATGGACAGGTGGTTAGTAAACTAGCCGTTATAAAATAATTAACCCAAGCTGCGGACAATGAAAGGAAGTAAGGATGATTTTAGGAAAAATCTTTGATTTTGAACTAAAATAGGACGCATTTTCTTTCTTTAAGAATTGTCCGCAACTTGAATTAATTATGCTATACGCAAAGAGAATGGTAAGCTGAAAAAGTTTTCCGTTTTCCAAGTGTTATACCTAATACATATTTGTTGAGAGAGTTTTTAAACGTGCCAAGATGGTTGTTTCCATCTTGGTCGTTTTTGTTGGTAGGAATAAATAACATACACTAATGGTGACTCATAGATTTTTCATTAGAATGATATTTTAGTATGAAGAAATACCTAAGGTATTTTATTTTCAACCAACCAAGAAAAACGTTCTTTAGTTTTACTCACGGCACCTAAATTTTTATAAAAACCGATAGCTTGTTCATTGAAATCAGGTGTTTGCCATTGAATTTCAAAACAATTTTCTGCTTTTGCAAATGTCCAAATAGCCTCCATAACCCTTTTACCCAAGCCCAAACCTCTGGCATGTTCTTCAAAATACAAACAATCTAAATAGAGATAAAAAGCGGCATCCCAAGTCGAAAACTGCTTCATAAAAGTGGCATAGCCCACTATTTGCTCATCGACTTCAACAAGCAAACAGTAGGCTATGGCAGGTGTATCAAAAAGATATTTAGTTAGTTGTTCTACTTTCCCATCTGTAGAATAAGCTGCCTTTTCATAAGCAGCATGCGCTTGGCAAAGTTCAATTATTCGAGGTACATCTTTTGGAATGGCAAATCTAATGTCGGGTAACCGCATACAGTAGTAATTTGTGAAAATTGAATGCTCTAATCTCTACTCTCGCATCTCTTTTCTTACTTTTAACACGCACATTGAATTTGAGTTCCATCAGTAGCGAAATTTCCTTCGGTTGCATAGCCATCTTTAATCCACCATTCGATACCACCAATTAATTCTTTGACTTTAAATCCTAGTTGGGTCATTTTAAGTGCTCCTTTGGTAGAAGCATTACAACCAATTCCATCACAGTAACACACATACGTTTTGGATTTGTCTAAGTGGGCAACCGTCGTTTCATTCATTGTACGATGTGGAATATTGATTGCCGCTGGTATGCGTTCTTTTTCAAAACCAAAAGCTTGGCGGGTGTCTATAGCAATGACTGCTTCTCCATTTTCGATAGCGTGAAATAAATCAGATGGGTCCATTTCATAAGCTAATTTGTCTTGGTAATGCTTTAATTGTTCTTGCATGATTTACTTTTTAAATGATTTGATTATTAATAATACAAACCTATTACAACAGGATGGTCAATCCTATTTTTGAATTTGAAAAACCTTGCCTTCTTAGTTGAAATAATTTCATAAAACCCCATTGATTATGTAAGTATCTTTGTGAACGAATACTCAACCTTTCAACCCTTATTCAATGGAATTAAAATATTTTAGACTTATTAAAACGATTGCAGAAGAAGGCAATATTTCTAATTCTGCCACTCGCCTTTTTTTAACCCAATCCGCCTTAAGTCATCAGTTAAGAGACATTGAAAACAGGATGGGATTTAAAGTCTTTTTACGAAAGCGAAATCAATGGAAGTTAACGGAAGAAGGAGAAGCATTGTATCAATTGGCGAATACCGTTTTAGCAGAAATTGATAAAGGATTAACCAATATTCAAAAAATAAAAGAGGGGTCTAAAGGGAAGATTAGAATAAGCACCGAATGTTATTCCTTTTATCAAGGCTTACCGCAATTTATTCAAAAAATGAGTCTGTTGTATCCCGATATTTTGATAGACTTGGATGTCGAAGCTACCCATCGACCTATTTCTAAAGTATTGTCAAAAGACTTAGATATGGCAATTGTTACTTCCAAACCTATCAATGATGCTTTAGTGTCCGTGGAGATTTTTGAAGATGAAATATTTGCCATTTTACATAAGGAGAACCGGCTAAATGAAAAAACCTATTTAACTGCTTCGGATTTTAGTCAGACCCATCTAATCATTCATTCTTTTCCCTTAGAAACTGTTTCTGTATATGAACATTTTTTAAAAATTCATCACGCCGAACCTTTAAAAGTAACAGCGATTCCATTGACAGAAGTTGCCCTTGATTTAGTTAATGCGAATATGGGAATTATGTGTATGCCTAAATGGGCATTGAAGCCATTTAAGTTGCCTAAAGATTTGATGTTTAAGCCATTAGGAAGTCAAGGACTAAAACGAACGCACTACCTAACCTTTCATAAAGGTAACGAAGACAAAAAATATTATCAGGATTTTATTCATAATTTGGAAGAAGAATTTGGTGCTTTTTAAGTCATTCTATTTTAAATACTCTTGAACCTTATAGGTTTTCAATGCGCCTGCTATTCGATTCTCCTCCGTTGTCGTCTCTGGATACATAAAATAACTTGGTGCGACTATCGGTGCTGTTTTTAATACCTTAATTTTTATCAATGCTTGAACAGGGAAAGCGGACCCAGCCATCGTCAAAATTTTTGCTGCTGTCACCAAAAAATCAGGATGAGACTTAGGAATAATTTCGGCTTGACCGACTAACTTATATCCTTTTTGTACAAACACATCTACAAAGCTAACGCAGACATTCGGATTGTTTTTTAGATTACGCACGCTTTTAGGAGAGGCAATATGAGCGATACCAATATGTTCGTCATCTAAATAAGTAAAAATTTCTTTTGGAGAAACGTTTGGAATGCCATCTTTAGAAACAGTGGCTAACCAGCAAAGGACAGATTGGTCAATGTATTTTTTGATATCGGGTATTAGCATGATTTAAGATTTTTGATTTTGTGGACTAACCAAAATTGCTTAATAAAAATTCAATATTTATGATTTTATTTTAAAAATCTATAATTATAGCCAATCACAAAGAAGTCCTAATCCGTTGGCAACCACCCGTTGAAAGCGTATGAAATTTTGCCAACGGATGATTGCCAATGGATTATCCAGTTCCAGTATCAAAAACTAGGCACATTCGTCACCCCACCCAAAAACACCGCATTCCAAAATAACTTATTCGTGCCATACCAAAAGCCTCTAAAGTTAGGATTGTCCATCATCAAAATAGTTCGACCTCTACCTTGTTGACTCACCATCAAGGAAGTAGATTTTTTTAAGGTTTCTAAATTTTGTGCATGTATATACCCATCCAAATGCGGGTTGCTTGTATAAGTCGAAACATTAGCCACTGGGTTTTTAGAAGGCTCTACAAAAACAGAATGATTTCGGTAAACAGGTAATTGTGAACGACTATAACCAAATGCTAAAGGATGAGAAATATCAATGTCTGTCATATAAACCGACCCGCCAATTGCTCTAGCTCCTCTTACTTCTCGAGCATTTCCAAAGGTGATTTTTTCAGGAAAAGTCGCTTTATTTTCTTTTAAAGTAGCTTTTGCTAATTCTTTTTTAATCGCCCATTGAGTGGCCGTTCTTTGAGTAATTAAAGTTCCTCCTTTTCTAACCCATTCTTTTATTTTTTTGACGCCATTATCTCCTAGATTTCCATAGCTTCCAGATACTAAAATTAGGACATCATAATTATCTAAGGCTAATCTACCGAAGCGAGTGGTTTCTACCTTGGTCACAGGCATGCCTATCCGTGTATCCATCAAATGCCAAATTTCCCCTGCTTCATAACCTGACACCCCATCGCCAACTAGCATGGCTACTTTTGGTAAGTCTAAAGTCCGAAAATTTCGACTTCCTAAATCAATTCCTTTTAAACTAAAACCTGTATTGACCGAATGAATAGGTACCGCTGTGGCATCTACTGCTTCTTGTAAAATTTGTTGTAATTGCTTGGCATCCATCACTTGGTCTGCTACAGGTATCATGATGGTACCATATCCAAAATCTTTTGGTACCCCATTTACTTCAGCAGAAGAAGGTTGAAAAGCGGTTTTACAAAAGACTTTATTTTTTAATAAATGATACAATGCCTTCGGTGCATTATAATCATTCCACTCCATCAAATAGGCGTAGCTAGCTGCTGGTACAGTCGGTTTGATAGGCTGTAAATCTGTTGTGGTTAATGCTTCTCCCAAGGATACCGTTTTACTCGTTGCTTGATAAGGCATATCAAAAGCCAATGCTACGGTCCAAGCGGAGGCATCATAAAATACGCTATCGTAAAAAGTTTTGACAGGTTCAAAAAAAGTGCTGACCATTCGATATTGGGATTGCTCGGCAGGCACATAAAAGGCATTTCCTTTTTTGAAACTCGACTTACCTGCACTAACGTCCCCATTTAATGGGTAAGTTTTGATTTGATGCTTTAATAATAAATCTAAAAAAGCCCTTGTCTTACCTTTGTCGTTGGTATCTCCAAAAACATATCCTTTTACGCCTTTTTTTCGAGCCATTTCCAGAGATTCCTTAAAGAAATCTCGTTGATGGTTGAGCATAAATTCTCGGTT
>CALJVJ010000343.1 GCA_937974625.1 uncultured Saprospiraceae bacterium | reverse complement strand
TACTAGTTTAATCATATTTTATAATCGAAATCTTCCAGTATGAGTAGAATTCCCAATTAGTTTTTGTTGAATTAGGAGGAAACGCAGGCGTCGTGTCTTTTTCCTAACAAAGATTTATTGCCCTGACAATAAGTGTAAAATAATTGAATAAAATTTTACTCAGATAAAAATTTCTGATTAAATAATTTTCAACCACTAAATCACTTTAATTAGGAGATTAATCAATGACAAACAACCAATAAATCCAAACAATTTTTCAATAACACCTGCTTTAAAGAAGTATAATGTACCTCTTTGAAAAGGAGAATCTATGTTTAATTATAAAAAAAGAAATTATGAAAAATAGAATTTTAATAAGTTTTTGTGCAGCCGTTTTATTAGTAATGACTGCCTGTAAAGATGAAAGTTTAGCGCCAATTGCCACGTTTGATGCAGCAGAGAAAGGTGCTTATCCAGCTTTAATTGAGGATAATGATAGAGATATTAATCTAGATGATGTTGCTAGTTCAGCTTATGTTTATACGATTGAATTTATTGATTTAGAGAAAGGAAATTTAGTTTCAGAATATGCTTTACAGGTTATCTACCAAGATGCCAATCTAGCAGATGGAGACGATTCTAAAGGACCCGTAGAATTCCGCTCATGGCCTTCTTCAAGTTTTGAAACGAATAAGAATGGTAATAAAGGGCTTCCTAATGTTACAATTAATGCTCCGGAAGTATTGACCGCATTAGGATTAACAGAGATTGGGCCGGGTGATGTTTTTAGATTTATAGGTAGAGTAACAACCACAAGTGGTCAATCATTTATGGCTTCTAACTCCTCGGCAGCAGTAAATGGTGCTGCTTTCCGTGGGCACTTTAATTTTTCACTAACCGCTATATGCCCTTCAGATATTGGAGGGACTTATGCTGTTACCTCAAGTGGTCAATCAACAGATGGTTGTTGCCCTGACCCTACGACTGTTACCACAACCGTAACCTTGACCGATAACGGAAAAGGGAATTATACCATGAGTGATTTTAGTGGTGGACTATATTTGGAATGGTATGACGTTTATGGAATCACCGCTACTAACTCTCCTGGAATCCTGATTGATGTTTGTGACAAGCTTTCTTTCGGTCACAGGGAAGACCCATTTGGTGGTACGCTAGAAGTTTCTGGCACAGTAGAGGCAGATGGGAACTTTACGCTCGAATGGTCTAATAGCTTTGGTGATGTTGGTACTTCCGAATATACTAAACAATAAAAATTTATTTTTTAACATAGACTATTGGTAGGAGCAAGGCGGTAATAACCTAATGCGGCCTTGTTTCCTATTTTTTATTTAGCTTCTAACTCAAGTACAATTGGAACCACAAAACCTTGTTTAGCTTCTGTTGTAAATTCAATACGGTCAGTTGCAAATTGAATAGCAGCTTTAGGCACCACGTAATCCGCTAAAAGATTTTCTAAAGCCCCAGAAAAATCCGCTTTATTATCTGCCATATATTCACTGACAGCTTTAATATTGCCAATTTTTTTAGTAGAAAACAAAATACAAAGATGTTCTGTTCCTTTTTTGGTTAACTTCAACCCTTTGGTTTTTCCTGGAATATAAATAGTCGAACCTGCCGTAGTCACCATAGCACTTTCATTCAAACCAGAGAACTTTGGATTCAAATCCGCCTGTCTAGGCCAGTGAATATTAACTTGGTTTTCTGCATCCACACTGAATACATAAATATACTCATTGGCAGAAGCTGAAGTAGTCACCAATTGAAAGAATTGACCAATCTCCCAATCCGTCCGATTGATTCGATAAAAATCACCATTAAAGCTTAAAGCTGCATTTTTAAGTACAGGGTCTGCTTCTGGGTCTGAATTATCTAAATATTTAAACTCGAAGGCACCAGCAATTTGCTGTACAATATTTTTAGTTTCAGTAGTGTATGCAACAGGTTGGCTAATAGGTTGACTAACAGGTTGTTGTACTTGTTTAGTAGTTTGCGAAGGGCGCTCTTGATAAGCAACAGGTGTCACATCAATAGGAGCAGGGGAACTTCCTTTTTTACCAAGATGTAGAACATAAGCATATTTACAATAAGTAGCAAAATCCTTATATCTAATCCAGATAAATCCATTTTCGCCCCATTCTTTGCCCCAGCTATTCATAATTTGAAAAGCCCCTCTAAATTCATCATATCCTACGACGACCACAGAGTGCCCACCACCATAGGTTTGATTCCCAATATCAGGTCTCCATGTTTTGACGCCTTTTGCCGTAGGAAAGTTCTTTAAAATATTTAAGCCGATAACGACGGGTTGATTATTCGCCAAAGCCTTTTGCACCTTTAAAACTTTAGTTCCAGCATCTTCTTCTGTTGAAAATAAAGTCATAAAATCAGAAGCGGCATAAGTGCTAGCTTCTTGTTGTAAGGCAGCATTTGGCATCACACTACAATCATTAATATTACGGTCAAAGTTTTGGGCTAAACAATCTCCATTCTGAATAACAAAATCCATTGCATCCGATATCTTTGACCCACTAAGACAATTAGCATCTTGTTTAACTTGATTATAAATGTATAAGGCAGAACTCGCATTTTGGGTAATGGCTCCTCTATCTTTGACATCGTCTCGGATTGCCCGTTGAATGGTCAATGCACCATAACCAACTGCCCATCCAACACAGGATTCGATATCCCCTTGATGACCAACCGATGGACAAAATGGCTTCAAATCTACTTTAGTAGGCAATTCTGTGTATTTGCTACCCTCAAACTTTGGTTCTCTTGGCTGACTGTTATAAGCTGCATCATCCATGATTAAGCCCATACCGTATTCCTGCGCCAGTAGCCCAGTACTGAAAAGGGAGAATGTTAGTAGGAAAAGTAGATTTCTCATGATTGTATAATTGACTGAAATTGGAAATTAAAACTACTGTTGAATTAAATAATAATTTCGGAAAAGTGGAAAATATTATTTAAAAAACCAGAACTATATTAGACTCTATTTAATAAATAAATAAAGTGACAAAGTTTACAACTGAATTACTAAATTAGTAGGAGGCATTTCCCCCGCCAGCGGGGAAGATTACACCTTGCAAATTAAAATCTTAGGAAAATTTTTTAACATCTTACCTATTGTGAAACAGAACTTAACAGCCCTGCCGCCAGCGGGGGAGAAAATCTTGCAAATTTAAATTCTCGTTGCTATAATTTTGGCATTTTATAGTTAGTAAACTTGATAAGTGCCCTTCGCCCAAAGCCCTCTGCCCTCCGCTCCTAATTCTTTATCTTCTTCGTTGTAGTCGTTTTCTTAGGAATCGCAATATTTATGGTACTATTATTTGAAGTCGGTGTAGTTTTTCCAGTACTAGGTGTTGGACTTGGAGGAAGCGGATTGCCATTAGCATCTAAGCCTTCGCTAGGTGGAAGAGGGTTTCCATTTGGGTCTAATCCTTCATTATCAAAACTTTGGTCAACAGGAAAAGACTCCTCACCAGGAAAAGATTGAGGGAAGTCATTAAATTCATTATTACCATTTGGATTCTGTACCTTAAATGCTCCAGATTGAATAGAATCAGCTTGTGCATTGGCAATAATCGCATTTTTTCTAGCCTCTGCATCTGCCGCTTCTTGCTGTGCTCTAGATTGTTGTTGGCTTTGTGTTTGTAGCGCACTAGAGGAGTAATTTCCATTAAACTGTGTCTCTTGGTCTTGATACATGGTACTAATATTCTGAGCAGTATTATCAGGTTGCTCGAAGCCTCCATCATTTTGACCATCTAACTTGTCCCATGCAGTCCAAAGGTGTGGTTTTATTAATATTTTTTCTAATCGTTGCTCATTAAAATACTGCTTTCTAGCCTTATTCTTACCAACAAAATTGCTAATATTTTTCACTAAGCCGAAGATATTATAAGAAGCATCCAATATGCCTGCAATTAGGCCTAAAACCGCGACTCCATCAATTTGATTATTGGTGACATCGGCTAAAACTTGTTGGTAATTATTTGCATAAAAATCAGAAAGTTTATACATATCTAATTCCAATTCTTTGGCATAATCATCAGGGTATCTTTCGATATATTTTAATTTCTTTTTGTCTAATAAATCCTCTTTAATCCCTCGTAAAACAAAATTGAATTTTTCAGCGGTACGATCATAAGCAGACCGAATTTTACTGATATCTCTAGGTGTATACATTTCTTGCTGCGCCTTAAAACTACGAGCGGAGCTTTCAGCAGCGACTTTCATATCCATGAATTTCTCCATGAATTCTGTATCTAATAATTTATTAACTGGGTCATCTGATTCAAATCTTGTTTGAGCAGCACTTGAAAAAGAGAAAACAGCTAAAAAGAAGATAATAGGTAAAAGTCTCATTGTTATAGAGTTTTGATTTTGTGAAAATTGATTTCACTAATAAGTGTTTTAAAGGAAGTAGGTGTACCCAAAAACGGAATAAAAAGTAGTGTTTTTTTTGACGGGCTCGCTAATCCGTTGACAGATAGCGAGTTATTAGGAGTGTGATTTTCGAAAAAGGTAGATTTTAATTATAGTTTGCGTTGTATTGATAGGAAGCACTACCTTAATCTTATTGCCCTATAAAATTAAGCTTTTTTTTGAAAAGGAGTAATAAAAATAGGTTTAGCTTTTAATTTATTTGATAAATTGTTGATTGGTTTACAAAAAGAAATTACCTTGATAAAGTCTAAAAACCCACATTGCGGTGTATATTTGGTCTTAGAATGAGGCATGGTTGATGTACTAATTAGCAAGGACTTATAATTTTTTTCTTTTCTTTGGGTACACTTTTTATTTTAAAAACACAGTATAATGAACGAAGTAAAATTTACGGATACAGAAATAGTGGAAGCTATCAAAAGTGGTGGCAGAGGTAGACAGGATGTTATCCGATTTTTGTACAAACAACAAGATTTGAAAGGTAAGATTATCCAATTTGTCCAGCGCAATAGTGGTAATTTTCAAGACGGACAAGATATGTTTCACGAAGGTATCATCGTCATGGATAGAAACATCCGGCAAGATAAGTTCAAAATGGAAAGTTCTGTCAACGGATATATCTTTTCCATCTGTCGTTTTTTATGGATGAATCAAATCCGTAAACAAGGCAAAATGACTTTGACAGAAGATAATAGTCGTTTAGATGATGTAGAAGAAACGACTCCAGAAACACAATTGTTTGATGAAGAACAAAAGACGGTACTTCGGAAACTATTGAGCAATTTAGGGGAGCGATGCCAGAAAATATTAGAACTGTGGAAGTTGTCCTATTCGATGGACGAAATTGCCAAAGAATTAAATTTTAGCAGCCCAGCAATGGCGAGAAAAAATAAATACCGTTGTCAGAAGTCTTTGATGGATATTGTGGGGAAGAATCCTGAGTTGGTGGCGGGATTGAGGGGATGAGATAATGAGGGGATAAGGGAATGAGATAATGAGAGGAGCAAATAGTTAAGAGACTAATTAACTTAATAAAACAAAACTATGGGAAAATTTAAAAATTTATGGGTCTGGAGTGAAGGAATTAATTTTGCTGCAGAAATTTATGAAATAACAAAGAAAGGGGAATTTGCTAAAGATTATGGACTGAAAAATCAGATACAAAGAGCAGTTGTTTCAATATCATCGAATATTGCGGAAGGAGAGGAAAGAGATTCAGATAGGCAGACAGCACATTTTTTGAAAATTGCTAAAGCATCAAATGCAGAAGTCTACACGCAATTACAAATAGCACATAGAATTGGTTATATAGACGCAGAAACTTTAAGAAATCTAGAAGGAAAATCCAATATGATTGGAACAGGATTATATAAATTAATTAAGAGAAAAGGAGGATATAATTTAGGGCAAAGTTTAAAGTGGTTAATTCTCGGGTTTTTCATTCCCGTTTAACCTCATAAACTTATACCCTCATTACCTCATAACCTTTACAAATTATGGAAGCGCAAATATTAGATAAAATAGA
>CALJVJ010000342.1 GCA_937974625.1 uncultured Saprospiraceae bacterium | reverse complement strand
GATATGTATCGAAAAAACTCGATTCAGCAAATTTTTAAGTTTTTAGATGATGAAACCAATTTATTAGAAGACTTGAAAATTATTTGGTCTTTTAAATTCAGCCCTTTTTTAAAGGCATTACTCTATAATTTATCTGGTATTAGAATAAAATAGATAACTCACCCAAATTGCTTTTATCGTCCACAAAATCGTGCGAATCCAATTGGTATTGACTAATTTTTGAATTAGAAAACTATCTTTTCCATTACCCAAAGCATTATGAATAGGTACTTGAATTAGAAAAGTACTCAACCAAATTAGTCCAACCAAAATTAGAGGTCCTAAATAAATGGAATACTCCTGTTTGGTTAAGTAAATGCAAAGTCCTAATTCTGCTAACATTAAAGGCATCACAATTAAAGTGATAGCAGAAGTATGGTGTTGGTGAAAGGCTAAGAAATTTTGATTGTCCACAAATTCAAAAGCAGGGTAGAGAACCAACTGGACGACCCAAATCAACCCAAATAAAGCCCAACTAACAAGTAGATTAATAAAAGTAGCTTCCATTTTAATTACCTTGTTTTTCGATGCATAATACCCTAAGCCCCAAGCCCTCTGCCCTCCGCCACTTAATCCAATTTTATCCGCATCAAATAATCATCGCAAGTCATATACAAAGCCGTCTGGTCAGTATTAAATGCACAGTTAGAAGTCGCTTCACCTGTTTTAATTTTACCTAACACTTTTCCTTCGGGACTAAAGACCCAAACACCTCCTTGAGCAGTTGCCCAAATATTTCCCTTTTTATCCACTTTTAAGCCATCGGGTAGTCCTTTGCCTTCACTGCCAGTAGCATCATAAAAAAGTTTTTCGCTCGCAACGGTTCCATCTTCATTCAACGTAAAAGCCATCCATATAGCCGCTTTAGGGTCTGAGCTACCAACATATAAAATCTTTTCATCGGGAGAGAATCCGATGCCATTGGGTCGAGTTATCTTATCCGAAATCAAACTTAATTGGCCCTCTTTGGAGTATCGATAAACGCCCTGAAAATCAATTTCTTTCGCAGGGTCGTCCATCCGTTTTTCCAAACCATAAGGTGGGTCTGTAAAGTATAAATTGCCTTGACTGTCATAAACCGCATCATTGGGACTATTAAATCGTTTCCCTTCATATTTGTCGATGATGGTTTCAAATGTTGGCTTAGGATTGTCAAGCGGTGCGGTCATTCTACCCATTCGACGGTCACCATGTTGGCAAAGGACTAAGTTGCCGTCTTTATCTAAAATTAATCCATTGGAACCAACTTCCCCACCTCTTTTGATATCACTAGTATAGCCAGAAGGCGTTAAATACAAACTAAGTCCCTCCTTTTCTGACCATTTCATAATTCGATTAGGTGGAATATCTGAGAATAATACATATTGTCCAGCCTCTATCCAAACAGGCCCTTCTGACCAAGTAAAACCCTCCGCTAATACTTCAATTTGAGCATTTTCGGGGATTAAGTCGTTAATAGCAGGGTCGAGTCTTTCAATCGAACCAGTCGTTTTATAAGTTTGTTTTTTAGACATAAGTTCAGCTTTTGATTGTTTATTACTAGAGGAAGTCGTTGGTTGGCAAGCAGATAGCACACAGAGCAAAAGGAAAATAGACAAATATTTCATAACCAAAATTTGATGGAGTACACAAATAATTTTGGTGAAGGTATTGAAAAAAAGGAGTAATTCAATATTAAAGGAAAACGAAAATAATAACTTACGCAAGTTATTACACGACCTAGAGCAAGTCAAGTAAAGCAACCGTTTAATCCGTTTAATCTGTGATTCAATCCTATTAAATTAGCGGTGTAGTTTATTCATTTCTAAATACCTTAAAAAGCTAAATCCCAAGAAAAGAAAAGACCACTTTCTCCTAAATGATTAAAACTATATTCGAAGCGGAGTAATTTATCGTAATATAATAAGATATCGACGCCAACCCCACGGCCATAAAGCCACTCATTACTCAGCGTACTTTTGAGTTGATTATAAGGGGCGTTGACATAGCCAACATCATTATTGACGGTAAAATAAATTTGTAAGGGCATATGTCTGAACTGTTCTAAAAATACCCATTTGCCCCAATTAATTTCTTTTTTTAGTAGGCGAAATCTAAAATGCGTTTTTAAATAGCCATAATCTAAACCATCCATCACATAAAATTCATAGCCTTTTAACACATTGGGCAAGTAGCCAATAGCAGAAATATGTCCATAAGGTTGTTCCGTTCGATTGAAGGTGTATCGACCTTTTATTTTTGCGCCAAAACTATGCTTTCGTTGTTTGCCTAATGGAAAAAATCGAGCATAAGAAACGGTAGTAGATAGTGTATTAACATCCTCCTGTTTAAACCCAAAACCATCCTTTTGAACAGCGGCAGATAATTGATAACCACCAAGCGGATAAATTTTCACATCTCGTCTATCTATGGTAAAATCATATTGAAAAGTGAAATGTTGTTGCCGATTGATACCATTTAGAAAATATTCGGGATTCAAGTCGGCAATAGACGCTCCAATCCAATTATCACTGTATAAAACCTTTCCCGTATGATATTCATAAATACCTTTTCGGTAAGTCGTTCCTGCTCCAACTCTAAATCTTTTCAAGAGGGTTGGTTCATCTGCTTCTTTAAAAAACTGGAGACGGCTACCTTGTGTAATATAGGCAACTTCTCGTTGATTGGAAAAATGAATATCTGCAAATACGCCCCAATTTTTACTGCCTCTGAACATGGGCAAATCATAGCCAAGTTCTAAGACTTTTAAATAGCCCAATTGCGTAATCAAGCGCAAGCGGTCACCTCTGCCAGTGAGGTTATGATGAAAAAATCGACCGCCATAATTTACTCTATCTAAAGAACGATTTTGTTCCGACCACCAGATACTAAAGTTACGGTCGGCGAGTCTAAAAATAGCTAAAGGAAAGAAATACCAGAATTCACGTACCTGAATAATTGCAATAATCTTTTGGGGAGGTATTCGCTTGAAGTCTATGAGAACTTCAGTAAAAAGCCCTGCATTCATCACCAATTTTTCATTGGTGCGAGCCATGTCTATTAAATCCTTATTGAATAAAGTGTCTCCTTCTTGAAAGGTTAATTCTCTAAAAATTACACTGGCTTTAGTTCGTTTATTTCCAGTAATTTCTATTTGGGATAAGATAAAAGTAGTGTCTTGACCAAAGGATAGATTGGGTAGAAAAAATATAAAAATAAAGAGGAAATATACTCTAGTGGCAAATGTCATTAATAGGAATTCAAATTCAATAAACGATACTATTTTGACCTGTTAATTATTAATTAGTAACAGTCAAAAAGTAGATGTTTGTTGATTGAAGTACCTAAATGAAGGAAAGTGTCCATGTTTTGACAGTTGAAAAGGCAGATGAGATTATTTTAAGATGGTGCTAAGTTTTTTGACGCTGAAGGACGCTGACTATTATGACTTTTTATGTTTTACTTCTTACACATTCATTAAACACGTTAGAACAGAAAATATAAAAAGTTATAACTTCAAACAGCGTCCTCAGCGTCAAAAAAACTATTTTTAAAATCCTTATACTTTTTGAATTTCATGCTAAATCTATTTAGCTTTCATCCCCGACATCTGCTCTAAAGCCAACATCAAAGCCTGTGTCCCCATTCGCCCGTTTCCTTGTGCTTGCACCGCTTTATATAACTGATGCACTAACGATAACCCAGGCAAGGACAAATCCATCAACCGAGCTTCATCTAATGCTATCTCCATATCTTTTATAAAATGCTCTACATAAAAACCAGGGTCGAAATTTCGCTGTACAATTCGTGGGGCCAAGTTATCTAAGGTCCAACAACGAGCCGCACCACCGCTTATCGCTTGTAACATGACCTCCAAATCTAAGCCTGCTTTATGGGCATAAATCAAACTTTCACAGACGCCAATCATCGTACCTGCAATCGTGATTTGATTACACATTTTGGTGTGTTGTCCTGAGCCAGCTTTGCCTTCATAAATCATGTTTTTTCCCATGATTTCGAATAAAGGCATGACTGTTTTAACCGCCTTTTTATCACCACCAATCATAATAGACAATGCGCCTGTTTTAGCCCCAATATCTCCACCAGAAACAGGTGCATCAATCGTTGAAATACCTTTAGTTTTTGCG
>CALJVJ010000341.1 GCA_937974625.1 uncultured Saprospiraceae bacterium | reverse complement strand
CGAAGCAGCTGTAGCTTGGAAAGAAGCAACAGGTAACGATAATCTGATGGATATCGCTTTGAAAAATGTGGACTTAATTTTTAAAGAATTTGGTCCGGGTAAAAGAGCGACTGCGCCGGGACATCAAGAAATTGAATTGGGCTTGGTACGCTTGTATGAGCATACTGGAGAACGCAAATATTTAGATTTAGCCAAATTTTTCCTCGATGCCAGAGGGTATGGTGAATCCTATATGCAAAACCACGAAAAAGTGAAAGACCAACGAGAGGCAGTGGGACATGCAGTTCGATTAGGCTACATGTTTTCAGCAGCGGCAGACGTGACGGCTCATACGGGAACCACTGAATACCTTTCTGCGATGAATGCTGTTTGGGATGATATTGTACAAAGGAAAATGTATATCACAGGTGGTGTTGGGTCTACTGGTAGCAATGAAGGATATTCTAAACCTTTTGATTTACCAAATTATAGCGCTTATAATGAGACTTGTTCATCGATTGCTTTTGTGATGTGGAGTCGCCGAATGTTTCAATTAACGGGAGATAGTAAATATTATGATGTATTAGAAAGAACGCTTTATAATGCTTTGAACGCAGGCCTTTCATTGGATGGTGGCAGCTTTTTTTATCCAAACCCTTTAGAAGCTAGAAAAAATGTGGAACGTCGCTCTTGGTTTAATTGTTCGTGTTGTCCTCCTAATTTATCTCGTTTTTATAGTGCCTTGCCAAGTTATATTTATTCTAAAAAAGGAAAAGAAGTTTACTTGAATTTATTTGCTTCTAGCGAAACGACCGTAGAAAATATCAATAGTCGTGGACAACAAATACCTGTTACGATTAAGCAAGAAACAGACTATCCTTATAATGGTAAAGTGAATATTAGCGTGCAGCCTAAAAAGCCGAATACTTTTACCTTGAAAATTAGAGTTCCGGGTTGGGTTAGAGGAGATGCGGTACCTTATAAATTATATAGTTTTGATGATAAAGCAGGTAGTACCTTTTCTATAAAATTAAATGGTAAAATTATCCAGCCTGTTATTAAAGATGGCTATGCAATTATCAAACGAAAATGGCGTAAAAGGGATAAGATAGAAATGGTGATGCCGATGCCTGTAAGGAAAGTGATGTCCAATGGCAAAATCTTGGAAAATACCAACAAGGTCGCTTTACAAAGAGGACCATTGGTCTATTGCTTGGAAGGGAAAGACCAACCTGATGACCGCGTTTTAAGTAGCCATTTGACGGATAAGACAAAGTTCCAATCTGCATTTAAACCTAATTTGTTAGGTGGGGTGCAAACAATTGAATTTGATGGTTTCTTAGTGAAAGATACTGCTGGTACAGGTGATTTGATGCCTTCTAAATTTACTGCGATTCCTTATTTTTCTTGGGCCAATAGAGGGAAAGATAATATGCTGGTTTGGTTGCCGATTGACTTAAAAGCGGCTCGACCTTTGGCTGGTAAGACTTTAGCTTCTGCGAGTAAAGTTTCCGCTTCGGAAGGGTTTAAAGGCAATTTGATGGCAGTGAATGACCAATATTTACCGAAAAATTCAGACGACCACGATAATCCCTACCTGCATTGGTGGCCTAACTTTGGTACTACCGAATGGTTGCAATACGATTTACCTGCTACTACAGAGGTAGGTACCGTTAAAGTTTATTGGTTTGATGATGAAGCAAGGGATGGCGGTTGTCGAATTCCTGCTTCTTGGCGATTATTATATTTAGAAAATGACGAATGGAAACCTGTTTATTCGCATGATAAATTTACGATTACTAAAGATGGCTGGGATGAGGTTCACTTTGAACCTGTAAAAACAACTGCCCTGCGATTGGAAGTTCAATTGCAAGAAGGTGTTTCTGCGGGCGTCCATGAATGGGAAGTGAAATAGAGATTAAATTTATTGGTAGTACGACTGATGCTGATAGCTATGTGTACTACCAATAAATTATCCCATCAAATATATAGCAGCTAAACAAACTAAAAAATACCCCACTAAATTTCCTGCGCCTTCATAATCTTGCGCCAAGCGTTGCCCAAAGAATAAAGCTAGAATAGAAGCTGCGGATAATTGCGCGCCAATTAATCCCATTTGGGTAGTACCACTCATTATGATTTGAACCATCCCAATGGCTGCAAATACTCCCGCGGCAACTTCCAATATAGTAATTACTGGCATTAATAAACCTACCGTATTTTTTAGGGGACTTTTGGCAAAATGTCCCGTCAACCATTCTTTATTTCCTTTATAATTAAAGACCTTATCTAACCCTGATTGTAGGAATAGAATGGCTAAAAAGGCTAAACTTAATAGTTGGAGAGAAGTGATTGGGGTAAGTAGTTGTTGCATAGCTAATTTTCGTTTTATGATGGGAACAAAGCTACAGAAAACGATTGATTTTTATAGTTAGTTGGACACAAAATAAAATAGACTACGGATAAAAGAAGGTGGATATTAAGAAAAACCAAATTTTTTATCAGAAAATGCAACCCTTCCCATACAAACGGCACTCTTATAAGTGTAATTTAGTAGAAAATGTACTAACTTACATTTCAATTATTGTCATTTGTTATAACCCGTTTATCATGAAAAAAAATATACTTTCCTACAGTATTCCTTTATTTACTTTTCTAGTTATACTTTTATTGGCTTCCTGTACTAAAGAAGTAGAACGTTTGCCTTTTCAAGCGGACGAACTTTTTTCGGCAGAAGAAAAAGCAGTTTTAGCTAAAAAATTAAATGTTGAAAAATTTAATTATATCAGGAATGTTACCAAAGAAGAACAGTATAAGGTGTTTTTAGGACGAGTTTTATTTTATGATAATCAACTGTCTGCTGATAAAAGCGTCTCTTGTGAATCTTGTCATAAACAAGAACTTGCTTTTTCAGACAATGTAGCTTTTAGTCGAGGTGCTTCTGGTAACCACACCGAGCGGAATTCTATTGCCTTGGCTTCTTTTTCTAGTTTTGAAGGACATTATGGAGGTGGAGAACCTACAGATGTGGCAGCAAATTCTTTTTTCTGGGATGGTCGTGCAGATAAGATTAGCGCTCAATTAAGTGAGACCTTTGCTAATCCCAACGAAATGGGCATGAAATTGCATGAATTGGGGGATAGAGTTGGCTCTTTAGATTACGCCAAGGTTTTATATGATAAAGCCTTTCCTGGACAAAATTTAACTAGCCAAAATATCATTAATGCCATTGCAGCTTTTGTCAATCAGATTGAATCTGCGCATGCGCCTTTTGATAATGGATTACAGCATCAATTTAAAGTGGAAGAACGATTTGCGGAATTTTCTGATGCGGAGAATAATGGTAAGCAATTGTTTTTAAATAATTGTGCGAGTTGCCACGGTTTCTCACTTTCAGAGTCATTTCGCCTTAAATTTGGTAATAATGACCATTTGGCCTCCAATGGGTTAGATATTGAATATGAGGATAATGGATTGGGGCGGCATACTTCTTTGGTAGAGGATAATGGTATTTTTAAGATTCCTGGTATTCGAAATATTGCTTTGACAGGCCCTTATATGCACGATGGTCGATTTGAAACTTTAGAAGAGGTGGTTGATTTTTATAGTGAAAATATTCAAGCACATCCGAATTTAAGTGAAAAACTAAAGGATGAAGATGGTAAACCGATTCGTATGAATTTTAATGAAACAGAAAAGGCAGAGTTGGTGGCTTTCTTAGGAACCTTGACGGGCACTTCGCATATGACGGATATCAATTTATCAACGCCTTTTAATTAAAGTAAAATTTTTAAAGCTAATAATTGTTAAGTAAGTGCTAGGACACAAATAACTTAACTATTTATGACGGACTCTTTTTTCGCTCTATACCGATAGCTATCGGTATTGAAAATACTTTTTGCTAGTGCTCTTTTTGCTACTAGCAAAAGCCAACCTAGATAGCAAGCTATGT
>CALJVJ010000340.1 GCA_937974625.1 uncultured Saprospiraceae bacterium | reverse complement strand
CTACTTTTTTGCTGGGTTATCTTCCATTTTTTTTGAAAATCCAATTCCATTCTTTTATTATTGTAAAAATTACACAAAATGCTTCAGCAAAATTTAAGCCTTACCGTAGATGCCGTGGTCTTTGGATATGATGCCAAAGATGGTTTGTCTGTACTCCTCATCAAGCGATTATACGAACCGTTTAAGGGAAAATGGGCGATTCCCGGTGGATTTTTATTAGCTGGAGAAAGTTTAGAGCAAGCGGTTGAACGAGAATTAAAAGAGGAAACAGGCATCAAGGTTAACTACTTGGAACAATTATACACCTACGGCAATCCAGACAGAGACCCTAGAAGTCATATCGTCACCGTAGCTTATTATGGCTTAATCCGACGCACAAAATTTGAATTATACGCTTCCACCGATGCTGAAGACGCCCAATGGTTCAATATCAATAACTTACCTAAATTAGCCTTCGACCACCAAACTATTTTTGACGATGCCTTAGCCAGACTTCGAGGCAAAATTGCCTATGAACCAATTGGGTTTGAGCTATTAGATGAACAATTCCCCCTACCCGACCTGCATCGATTATACGAAACGCTTTATGGGCAAAAAATTGACCGCCGAAATTTCAGCAAAAAGATATTACAACTCGACATCTTAGAAGATTTAAATAAATTTCAAGCCCATGAAGGCAGAGGGCGGCCTAGTAAATTGTATAAATTTAATAAAGCGAAATACTTTGCTTTGAAGGAGAAAGGGATGATGTTTGAGGTGTGATTTACTTTAATTTACTAGGAGGATTGAATCACATGAGCAAACACTGTTTGTGAACCGCATGCGGGCGGGAAAGCAACGGATTTTAACGGATTTTTATAGGTCGTGTTCTATCCATTAATTCTAATCAAGTACAGAAAAATAATAACTACGTAAAATAGTACACGACCTAGAGCAAATCAAGTAAAGTAACCGTCTCATCCGTTAAATCTGTGATTCAATCCTAATCTAATTAGCTGAATATAATGCTACCCTTCTTTTTTCCAAAAACGCCACCGAATCCGTCCTCGAAACCACCAAAGCAAACCCAAAATCAATACAAAAGGCCAAATACTCACCAAAAACAACATAAAATCCAGAAATCCATCAAACCCATTTTTAAAAGAATCCACCAATTGTTGTCCAAAGTTTCGTGCCTTTCGAGTAGCCGTATATTCGTGTGCTTGGGTTAATTCCAAACGTAAGGTACTATATCGCACTTGGTCATCTATATACCTTAAGCGCCCCGTCCTCACATCAATTTCCTCTTCTATTCGTCTAGACTTTTCTTGTATCTCTAAAATATCTTTAATAGAGTTCGCTTTTTTGAGTAATTCTTGATAACGATTGAGGTAATTTTTGTTGTTATTTAAGCGAATAGACACGTCCACATACTCCTCTGTCACATCTCTTGCAGAAACATTTTTATGTACGATTTTACCGCTACCCGATTCTATTGCTTTAAGTAATTTTTCAAAATTTTCAGTAGGGACTCTTATCCGAAGTTGATAAGAAGACTGATAATTACCCGATTGGTATCCTTCATTTTCAAAATAGCCATCAAACTGTTTTAAGGTGCTATCTATTTCTGCTTTGGCAGTTTTTAAATCAGACACTTCTACTCGTACATTCCCATCTTTGATGATTTTGCTGCCTTTTTTAATGGAGTTTCTAATTGATTGGTCTGCTTCATTTTCTTCTGGGGCTGGCGGCGGAGCTGGAGGTTCGGCAGTTCGAGGAGGTAGCTGATTAGATTGTTCCCGCATATCCAAATCGCCTGAAGCCATACTACGGTCTTGCATTTCTTCCGTGATATAAGTCCCAGACATTTCTTTACTAGATGAATAATCGCCTTGGCAAGCAGTAAGACAGATTCCGAGCAATAAGCTTAAAATGTATTTTCTCATTTTTTATAGTTTTAAATTATGGAGTTTTAATTGCTATTAAAGATGCTGATAATTTTATAATAGTTGTGCCTTCTTTTGATAAGTAAGGGAGTAGGAAATAAATAAGGTACCCAAAAATGTGGTTTTAGTTTGTTCCTATTCAAGGCGCAAAAAACGCAGTTATGCCGTAGCATAATGAGTATTTTTGCAATCCCGATAGCTATCGGGAAAGAAGCGCAAAATAAAGCCGCAGATTGGGTAGGTTATATTTTTCCTACTCCCTAAACTAATAGTAATTTATTTTTTAAACCACAAAGAAACAAAAGGACACAAAAGAGATGCACAAAAGGTCTTTTTTACATAATCTTTTGTGAAATTCTTTACGTTTATTTGATTTACTTAATAGGCTAATTAATTCCTAATATCCGTTGGCTCACTACCTAATTTTTCCAACGGATGATTGCCAAAGGATAACACAACCTAATAACTACCTAAAATAATTTACAATATCAAAATAATCACCAATCGCCAAAAATATTATAATCTACTGTAAATCAACAATATAAAGGTATTCAAACTTTATACAAAAGCAAATTAAAAAATTAATTGTGTAAAAAATACACAAAAAAACTTGCAACTTACTTTTATAAACCTATATATTTGTGTAAAAAGTACACAAAATAAATTTAAACCATAATTAAATATGAAATATTTACACCTTGATGCTGACTTTACCCCCTTCGGAAAATCTATCGCTTTTGAAGCTTTTACTTTCAATGGAGGGGAACCACATATCAAAATCAATGCAGAGGTAGGTGTTTCCATAACGAATTTATTTTCTAACCAAAAACCAGAACTTGTCCCGCCGCAGGGAAATGAATATCGGGATGACGTTTTAATTACTACACGCATTCGCAGCTTTAATGACCTTGGCTTTGTATTAGCGGCAAATGATGCGCTACGAAGAATAGGGGTTGAGCAGGTCAGCTTACTCCTACCCTATTTTCCAGCGGCTAGACAAGACCGAGTGATGGTACCAGGAGAAGCATTGACCGTAAAAATATATGCGGATATTATCAATGCTGCTGGATTTGAAAAAGTAATTATCCTTGACCCGCATTCGGAAGTAACCCCTTCTTTATTGAATAACGTGACGGTTATTTCTAATCATCAATTTGTCAAAAAAGCCTTGGCCAATGAAACGGATTATCTACTTATTTCACCAGATGGTGGTGCTTTAAAAAAGGTATACAAATTGGCTCAATACCTTGACGGACAAGTAGTTGTCGAATGTAGTAAAATGAGAGATGTCAAAACGGGACAATTGAGTGGGTTTAAAGTATATGCAGATAATTTGAAAGGACAAACTTGTGTGATAGTCGATGATATTTGTGATGGCGGCGGCACTTTTTTAGGCTTAGCTAAAGCTTTGAAAGCTAAAAATGCAGGAAAATTAATACTTGTGGTTACGCATGGGATTTTTAGTAAGGGATTGACCGAATTGAGTGGCGTTTTTTCTAAAATCTATGTTACGGATGCTTATCGAACTATTGAAAAAGAAGAGGTTATCCAAATTAAAATTGACCAAATTATGGTCTCTTAATAATTTCTACAAACA
>CALJVJ010000339.1 GCA_937974625.1 uncultured Saprospiraceae bacterium | reverse complement strand
ATGATTGGTCAAATGATTATGGTCGGTACACGTGGAATGACCATAGAAGAAGTGACTCCAGCCTTTCAACAACAAATCAAAGACGGAAAAATTGGCGGTATCGTCCTTTTCGATTATGATGTAGTCAAAAAGAAAGCGCATCGAAATATTCAATCTCCAGAACAAGTAAAAGGTCTCATTAGTAGTTTACAAAAATTAGCCCCTACCCCACTCTTCATGGCAGTAGACCAAGAAGGCGGGCGCGTCAATAGGTTGAAAACTAAATATGGATTTCCTGCTAGTGTGTCTAATCAATATTTAGGAGACTTAGATAATATAGATTCTACCCAGTATTATGCTAATCTGATAGCAACAACTTGTCAAGGGTTGGGTTTCAATGTGAATTTTGCACCTGCCGTTGATGTCAATTACAATCCTAAAAATCCCGTAATTGGTAAAATTGAGCGCAGTTATTCCGCTGACCCCGAACTAGTCGTCAAGCACGCCAGTATTATGATAAAAGCGCAAGATGCCAAAGGTATTCTTTCCACCTTAAAGCATTTCCCAGGTCATGGAAGTTCTCAATCAGATTCTCATTATGGGGTAGCCGACATTACAAAGTATTGGCAAGAAAGCGAGTTGATTCCTTTTGAAAAATTGGGACAATTGGATAATAATGTGGCAATTATGACCGCACATGTTGTCAACCAAAATTTAGACAGGGATTTTCCTGCGACCCTTTCTAAAAAAATTATCACGGGTATTTTGAGAGAAAAATTAGGATTTCAAGGAGTCATCTTTTCAGACGATATGCAGATGGAAGCCGTCAATGCGCAATTTGGTTTTGAGGCGATTGTTAAAAATTCGATAAATGCAGGTGTGGATGTTTTAGTTTTTGGCAATAATCTAATTTATAACGAGGACATTCCAACAAAAATCATTGATACGGTTACTAAGATGGTAGAAAATGGAGAGATTTCAAGGAAACAAATTGAGCAATCTTATGAAAGAATTAAGGAAGCTAAACACCAATTAAAATAAAGACCGCATCAAGGCTATCTCAAAAGTCGCTTTTTGAAAAAAGTGACTTATGAGATAGCCTCTTTAAGTGGGCAAACCGTTAACAAAGTAGAATAACTTAATCAAACAGCTTCACCACATCACCTGCATCTGTTGCTGCGATAGTCGCCAATAAAGTCCGATTACCGAGCTTATTAACTTTATAAACTTTACTACCAATAGGCCAATTCTCTTTTCGTTTTTGCAAAGGGTTTAAAGGAAAACCATAGCTAAATCGTTTGCCTTTTGGTCCTTTTACATAAGCTTGAATTCTTTTACCACTATTATTAAATAATTTGAAGTGAATATAATCCAGTTTTTGAGCGGATTGCTTATCTTTTGCTGCATCAGCAACAGATTGTACCTCACTATCTCCTTTGATTCGAATGCGATTTTTTGCTGGTTTGTTTTGATAAATAATTTCGCCGCCATTTTCTACTTTACCATCTAATAATTGGACGGCATTAACGGTAGCTTTACCGTGACTCCAAATATTTGCGTAGACTTCTTGAGCAATTAATTCGGCTGCATCAAGCGTACCTATTTCCATACCAAAATTTAAAGAATTCGTTTTGCCCTCAAGGGTAACTAATCCAACATTATTCATGACTCGGAATTCATCGGCATCAATATTTTTCACGGTATAAATGCCATATCCGTCGGATTGTAATCGTTTTAAATTTGGCGCACCGATTGTCAATGCTACCTTGGTGGCTTCTACCCAACCTTTTTGTTGAATGTATAGAATATCATCTTGGACTTCTACTAAAATATGGTCAAACAAATTTTCGTCTGTGGTCATACTCACTGCAGTTGTTATACCACAATCAATCGTTGCTTTTACAGGAAAGTTGACTCGAATTTCGGAAAAATTAGCAAGATTAAAATCTTTGGTTGCCAATTGCCCGTTTCCATTTTTTTGGGCATTAAGGGAAAACGTAGTTAAAAGAATTAAAAATAACAGTTGGGTGATTTTCATGATTACAAAATTTATTGATTGAAGAATTGGCAAAGAACGAAGGGCTTCGGTATAGGGTTGATTCATCCTATGTCCGCTACCCTATCTCCTCTGTACATTATTTTTCAACAAATTTCATCTATTTAATCCTTATGAGCGCTGCATATTATGATTTGACACGACTCAGATTATGATTTGCAACAGAATTGGCTAATTTTTCAACTTCTCTAGCACAAACTCAATCGCCTTGTCCAACTGTGGGTCTTTTCCTTCTACTCTATCTTTAAAAGTATTTTTGATAAAAATATCTGGAGCAACCCCTGTTTTTTCAATATTTTTCCCATCCAAGGTATAACAACCCCAAGAAGGCAAGCGATAAAAAGAACCATCGACCAAGCCTTTACCAGACGTAAAGATAATCCATCGATACGTTTCGGTGCCCATGATAGTTCCCAGACCTAACTCTTTGAAACCTGTCGCCGTCATTTCTGCATCACTCAAACTTTGTTCATTGATTAAGAGCACAATTGGTTTAGCGGCAGGAGAAAAATTGGGTTGTG
>CALJVJ010000338.1 GCA_937974625.1 uncultured Saprospiraceae bacterium | reverse complement strand
ATAGATATATGGTGCAACACCATTGGTTGGTAATGCCACTAAATCCAACTCTTCTACACCCGTCACACAAGTTTGCGGCGCTACATTCGCAATCGTTGTCATTGGTTGTTCAAATACTTCTACTTCTATCGTATCAGAATTGGCACTACATCCATCTACCGTTACCATCACTGAATATTCACCAATATCATCCGTACTTACTGGATTGATTATCAATTCATTATTAATATTTGTAATTGGATTACCGTCTTTTTTCCATTCGTATAAAACACTTGTTCCGACATAATTTTGAACAGATAAAGTGATTTGTTCCCCTTCACAGACTGGGCCTGTAGTCGTTAAAATTGGTTCATCAATACCATCGGTAATGTCGACTGTCGTGGATACAATATCGCTCACACAACCATTCGCATCAGAGACTTGCAGTGTATAATTTCCACTTGCAGCGCTCGTGACATTTAAAATAGTGGCAATTGAATCTGTGGAAACATAATCATTAGGTCCACTCCATACATAAGTATAGGTAGAAAAGCCATCTGTAGGTAAAGCGGTCAACTGCACCTCTTCATTTCCTGTCACACAAGTTAAGGGTGTTACGGGAGCAATATCAGCAATTGGCCGTTCAAAAAATTTGACATCAATGGTATCTGAATCTGCCGTACAACCATCTACGATTACCGTCACCGAATATTCGCCTATTTCTGCAAGGCTGATGGCATCAATCGTCAATTCATTCCCTACATTATTTTGTCGGTCACTATATCTGTACCATTCATAAGTAATATCCGAGCCAATATATTCTTGAACAGATAGAATCACTTGTCCTCCTTCACATACAATACCTGAAGTGTTTAGAATTGGCTCTTCAATACCATCGGTTATATCTACGGTAGTCGAGGCAATTTCACTTGAACAACCATTGGCATCCATGATGGTTAATTCATAAGTTCCGCTTTTAGTACTAGTAATATTTACAAGCGTTGCTACCGAATCGGTTGAACTAAAATCATTTGGACCAGTCCATTGGTAAGTGTAAGGTGCTACGCCATTTGCTGGCAAAGCAACTAAATCCAAATCTTCTGAGCCAGTTACACAAGTTTGTGGAGCAACGTCCGCAATATTGCCACTCAATTGCTCATAAATTTCCACGTCTAATGTATCAGAAAAGGAGACACATTCATTGACAATTACCGTGACAGCATATTGTCCAGCATCCGCTACGCTTACTGGGTTGATAATTAATTGATGGCTGATATTAGCAATCGTATCATTATTATGCGACCAGATAAATTCAACTTGTTCGCCTGCATATTCTTGAGTAGCAATCGTGATAGAGCTACCTTCACAAGCAGGGCCAGAATAAGTTAAAATTGGTTCGTCTAACGTGCTTCTGACAATTACCTCTGTTTCTATTAGTTCACTCATACAGCCATTCGCATCGGTCACTTGTAAGGTGTAGATACCCGACATATCTTCTATCGGGTTGGTTCTAGTTATGATGGAATCTGTAGAGGTAAAACCATTCGGGCCTACCCAATCATACGTAAATGGATAGACACCCATTTCTGGCAAAGCAATCAGCACCAAATCATTTGGGCCAACTGGACATAAAATAGGACTGACATTATCTATCGAAGCCAATAGCGTTTCATTAAGTCGTACTTCTAGTGTATCTGCTACTGCACAGCCATTCATGTCTATCGCTTGCAAGGCATAAGTGGTCGTCACAGGTGGCGTAACGACAATGTCTTTTCCTGCAAAAGCAGCACCTGTATTCAGATTAGTCCATTGATAATTAGTAAAGCCGATTTGAGCAGATAAATTAGCACTTTCGCCCAAACAGATAGCTTGGTCTGCACCTGCATTAAGGGTTGCTGGCACAAAAACATTCACCGTTATTTCTAAAGAATCCGTACAATTATTATTGCTGATAATAACCCGATAAATCGTAGTATCCGTTAATGGATTAGTCGTTAAATTGGAGGATATTCCTGCATTGGCATCTAAGATGTTACCCGTTTCGTTTAAGACTTTCCATAAGTAAGTATCTCCACCAGAAGCGATTAAATCCGCTGTTTCGTTGGGGCAGATACCTTGGTCAGCAGAAACCGTCATTGGTAAATTATCAATCGTAATTTCCTGGCTGATACTGTCTAGACAACCATTATCACTTTCGATTACTAAACTCACTATATAAGTTCCTTCACTAGCATAAGGATAGCTTGGGCTTGCTAAATTAGAAGTACCTACTCCATCACCAAAATTCCATGTATAGCTATCAATTGTACCAATTGAAAGGCTAGAAGTATTCATAAATATCGTTGAGTTATTGGTACATGTTCCTGTAAAGGTAAATGCCGCTACAGGATTGGGATTAACTGTAATTTCTAGCGTATCATAAGTCAAACATCCGTTGGCATCATTTGCTTGCAAAGCATAATCCGCTGTTATTAAAGGACTTACTTCAATATTTTGACCAGTAAAAGTATTGCCATCACCAATGTTCACCCAAACATAATTGGTGAATCCACTTAAAGCATTTAACGTCGCTGTTTCTCCTTCACAGATACTTTGGTCTACGCCTGCATTAATAGCAATTGGGGTATTCACCATCACCGTTGTTTCTAAGGAATCCGTACAACTTCCATCACTCACGACGACTCTATAGGTGGTCGTTTCGGTCAAAGCAGCAGTGGTATAATCTGGCAAATTAGCAACATTAGCATTCGTAATATTACCGCTCGGTCCATCTAGAATTTTCCATAAGTAAGTCGTACCACCAGAGGCAATCAGATTAGCTGTTTCATTCGGACAAATACTTTGGTCCGCAGAAATGGTAATTGGTAAACTACCCACCATAATTTCTTGAGTGATACTATCAAAACACCCAAAATCAGTTTCGACTATCAGCATCACGTTATACGTTCCGGCAGCCACATAAGTATTACTTGGATTAGGGATCCCATCAGAAGTATTTCCATCTCCAAAATCATAAGTCCAATCAACAATCGAACCCGTCGAAACGGTGGAAGTACTACTAAAATTAATGGGGTTTAAACCACAACTTCCCATGACCTCAAAACTAGGCGTAGGCTTAGGATTGACAATCACTCTAACAGTATCGAGTACCGAGCAACCATTTACATCATCCGCAGTTAATTCATAATCCGTCGTTTCAATAGGACTTACATTAATACTTTGTCCAATGAAAGATGCGCCCGTTGTTATATTAATCCATCCGTAATTAGAAAAGCCGTTTGGAGCGGATAAATTCGGCGTTTCGCCTTCACAAATAACTTCATCGCTTCCTGCGTTTAGCGTTTCAGGAATGGAAATATTCACTTGAGTTTCTAAAGAATCTAAGCAATTATTATTATCAAAAACGACTCGATAATAGGCAGTATCGGTAAGCAAATCTGTTGTATAAACACCTAAGTTACCAAGATTTTCATCAAGGATATTTCCATTTTCATCTATTAATTTCCATTGATAAGTCGTTCCACCAGTTGCCACCAAAGTTGCCGCTGAATTAGGACAAATCAATTGTTCAGCTGTTAAGCTTGGTGCAATAGAATCTATGGTAATGTTTTGGATAATACTATCGGTACAGCCACTCATACTTTCGACAACTAACTTTACTGCGTAATCTCCTTGCGTAGCATAAGAATAAGTTGGGTCTTTATCCATTGAGGTACCACTTCCATCTCCAAAATCCCATGAATAAGTCAGTATCGAAGCATTAGCAATCGTTGAGCTATTGGTAAAAACAATTGGGTTTAAAACGCAGACTCCAGCACTTGCAAAAGCTGCCATTGGCATTGGATTGACTGTAACTTGAACGGTATCATAAGTCAAACAACCATTTGCATCATTGGCTTGAAGCGCATAATCAGTAGTAACGATAGGACTAACTTCAATGTCTTGTCCCATATAGGTCAAACCCGTTGCAATATTTTGCCATTGATAATTCGCAAATCCATTTTCTGCCGACACCATTGCAGTCTCTCCTTCACAGATAGCTTGGTTTAAACCTGCATCTATGGCCATCGGCGTATTGACCATCACTGTAGTTTCTAAAGAATCAACACAATTCACATCCCCAACAATCACTCTAAAAGTAGTCGTTTGGGTCAAAGCAGCCGTTGTATAATCTGGTAAATTCCCTACACTATCATTCGTAATAGCGCCACTTGGTCCAGCTAAGATTTTCCATAAATAAGTCGTTCCACCTGAAGCAAATAAGGTCACTTGTTCATCTGGGCAAACCGATTGATTGGCAGAAATGGTAATCGGCAAACTACCGACATTAATTTGTTGGATAATACTATCTTGACAATTGTCCGTAGAAGTTACGACTAACTTCACCTCGTACATTCCTGCACTCGTATAGGTGTAGCTAGGGCTTTCAGAAGTTGACGTTCCTGAGCCATCGCCAAAATCCCAGGCGTAAGTACTACCACCTGTTGAGGTATTCGTAAAACTAATAGGATTTAAACCACAACTTCCCATGACCGTGAAACTTGCAGCGGGATTAGGGTTGACCGTGATTTCTAGCGTATCCATAACTACACAACCATTGGCAGCAGCAGCAGTTAAAGCTAATTGAACCGTTGAAGTTGGCGTTACCGTGATATTTTGACCAGCATAAGTCGCTCCATCTGGCAAGCTTACCCACATATAATTGGTGAAACCACTTTCCGCCATTAAATTGGCAGCTTCTTCTGCACAAATCGTTTGGTCAATGCCTGCATCTATGGTGTTCGAGGGAAAGATATTAACTGTAGTTTCTAAAGAATCAATACAATTATTCGTTGTAATAATAACCCGATAAGTTGTTGTAGTCGTTAGATTTCCAGTTTGGTAATTTGATAAGGTGCTTAAATTATTATTGATGATATTTCCACTTGGGCCATCTAGTTCTTTCCATTGATAAGTCTCTCCACCTGAAGCTAATAAAGTAGCAGATTCATTGGCACAAATATCTTGGTCTGGCGAAATGACAACACTAATAGAGTCGATGATTACATTCTGAGTGACACTATCTTTACAACCAGCATCGCTTTCTATAACTAATTTCACTACATAAGTTCCTTCAGCGTCGTAAGTATAGTTAGGATTTTCAGCCGATGAAATCCCTACTCCATCCCCAAAGTCCCAAGTATAATTATCAATAGTACCACTTGGAATAGTTGAATTATTTGTAAAATCAATCGCATTTAAGACACACATACCTGTGCTAGAAAAAGCAGCTGTTGGTTGACTATTAACAATTACAGTGACCGCATCTGTCACTTCACAGCCATCCGCATCTGTAGCAGTTAAGGTATAAGTTGTAGAAATATTAGGTTCAATAGGCACAATTCTACCTACTAAAATTTCGCCAGTAGGATTAGCTACCCATTGATAATTAGAGAAACCAAATTCGCCTATCAAAGCAGTTATTTCCCCATTACAGATAATTTGGTTGTCACCTGCATTTATCGTTCCAACAGGCGGAATGGTAACCGTTGTTTCTAATGAGTCCGTACAATCTGCATTGCTAATAATCACTCTATAAAAACTGGTCGTCGTTAGATTACCTGTATTATAAACGCTAAGATTACTTAAATTCGGATTAGTAATATTTCCACCAACAGCATCTAATTGTTTCCATACATATTCTATTCCACCTGAGGCTACTAAATCAATGTTATCTCCAGTACAAATAGTAGTAAGTGGTGTGATATAAGTACTGATATCATTAATTTCAATTGTTTGTTCAAATGTATTTTGACAACCCATACTAGTAGCTGTTAAAGAAACAGTGTAAGTTCCAGCATTAGCATAAGTATAAGTTGGGTTTGGGCTAGTAGCCGTTCCTGTACCATCTCCAAAGTCCCAATCAAAGGTCATTGCCCCACTTGAAACAGTAGAAGTATTGGTAAAAACAACGGGATTCAAATTGCAAGTTCCACTAGTTGTAAATCCAGCTTCAGGAGTAGGGTTAACTCGTACCTCTGTCCGGCCTACCGCTATACAGCCATTTTTATCAATTGCCGTTAAGTCATAAGTAGTGGTCTCTAATGGACTAACTATTACTTCTTCTCCATTGTAAGTACTACCATCTGTTTGGCTTACCCAAACATAATTGGTATAGCCACCCTCTGCCCTCATACGAGCCATTTGTCCTGCACAAATTGGACTATCTGCGTCAGTATCAATATCGTCAACTTTAAAAATACCTACTGCTGTTTCCAAAGAATCTATACAAGTACCATTATCAATAATTACTCGATAGAACATATCTGCAGTCAAATTACCTGTCTGATAGGTAGCACTAGTGCTTAAATTATTATTCAAAATAACTCCACCATTATCTATTTCTTTCCATAAATAACTTGTTCCACCAGAAGCTACTAAAGTAACTGATTCATTCGGACAAATTTCCTGTTTATCAGAAAGAGAAGCTGTTATCGTACCCACATTAATTTGTTGGCTAATACTATCGACACAACCATTAGCATTCGTAGCGGTCAATTGAACCGTATACAAACCAACGGCACCATAAGTATGCATTGGGTTATTATCCATAGACGTCATCCCATCCCCAAAATCCCAAGTATAATTAATCGCATTGGTAGAATTATTGGTAAAAGAGATGGGATTTAAACCACAACTATTATTAACTATAAAAGCAGGAATAGGCAAATCATTTACGGTAATGGTCACCGTATCTATAGCCGTACAACCGTTACTATCAACTACCGTCAATTCGTAATCGGAAGTCACCATTGGTGTTACCATAATTGTAGCGCCAACATAGGCATCGCCACTTGGCATTTCGACCCAGTCATAGGTTTCAAATCCTGTTTGAGCTGCGATTGTAGTGGTTTCACCTTCGCAAATTTCGGCATCCGTACCTGCGGTAACCGTTAACTCATCCAGCACCGTTATCGTTTTCTCCACCTCAGCAGTACAGCCAAAATCAGTAGTTGCCACCAATCTATAAGTAGAAGTATTCGTTGGGTTTATTACTAAAGACGTACCATTGCCAGCTGCCAAACCATTTTCAAACCACTCATAAGTAGTTCCACCAGAAGCAAATAAAGTCATGGTGCCTCCATCACATAGAATAGAATCCGAAATAATAACTGGATTCGCTTCTCCTTCTACAATAATACTTAAAGTGGCAGTATCACTACATAAGTTAGGATTGGTGTTGCTTCCAATAAAATGATAAGTATAAACACCCGTTGCAGTTGGGGTAAAGATGGGGTCTAAAATATTGACATCACTTAAAGTAGTGTTGGCAGGAGATGGATTTGCTGCTAAATCGCTCGCATCTTCCCAGTGATAATCCGTCACGTCTCCTCCGATACTAGCTCCTAATTGTAAAGTAGTGCCTAAACAAATTCTTTCAATAGCAGAAGTCGTACTAACTTCACAGATATATTCTACAAACCCAGCATCGACGGTCACTACACTATCCCCATTAGCCAGAAGGTAAGGGCCTGTTTGCAAAGTAGTAGGGTCCATATCACTATCAATCGCATCATTTGCACTATTATTAACGGTCGTAGCCGTAAAATTAGTTCCGGGCGAACCGAAACCTACCACATATTCTCCAGCAGGTAATGGATTGAATAAGTAACCTCCATCAAAACCTGTCAAAGTAGAAGCGATTGGCGTCGTTAAATCATTAGCATTATATAAGAAAACTTGGACATTTGGAATACCAAATTCATTTGGGTCTTGTACCCCATCTCTATTTTCGTCTAGCCATACATAATCACCAATCGTCGTTGAACCCGCACAATTTCCTGCCGAAATACTTTGTTCAAAAAATGCGGTACAACCATTCGGGTCCGTGTAAGTTAGGGAGTAAGTAGTGGCCCCCATGAACGCGACTGCTGTAGAAGGACTATTTGGATTGGCAAGTCCTGTAGCTGGTGTCCATTCATAATTAGAACCATCATTAGGTCCACTTAAAGAGATAGGAAATCCTGCACAACCTTGCGTGGCAATCATCGCATCTCTTTGAGGAAAAATGGTTACGTCTATGGTATCAAAAGAATAACAATCTGAATCTTTAATTGTCCGTAAAGCAAACTTCCAATCCAAATTAGCACCGCTTACATTGGTAAAAGATACATCCGTTTGAGCAACATTCACGTCATCTATAGCTGCTAAATTAGACCCAGCTACACTCAACCATTCATAGGAATAGCCATCTATCGCTTCTGGTCCTACCAAAATGGTTTCTCCAGAGCAAACCGTATGTTCTTTATCAAAATCAAAAGTGGTAATCGTTTTAAAAGGGAAAGAATAAGAAGTCGGACAGGTACAATTGCTGCTGGCATCTACTACCGCAATTAAATTACAGAAAATATTAGCAGGAATCGTAAAATCATCTGTTACGGTCAAAGAAGTTAATGCAGGGATTGCATCAGTAGTCATAATAGACCCTAATAAAGAATCAGCTGCTGAGAAATTACCATTCCCATCTACATCTGCATA
>CALJVJ010000337.1 GCA_937974625.1 uncultured Saprospiraceae bacterium | reverse complement strand
TTGTTTAAATCGCTCCGCGTAAACAAACGGCAACCGCCACCAAATTAAACGTGTTCCTAGACGTTGAGCCTAAGTGCTAAAGGTATAATTCTAATTTTCAATAAAATACATATTACCATTTTACATTGTCCAGTAGAATAATTTTCGAGTACTAACTTTAAAATCCGTAATAAACGCCGAAATCGTATCTAGACAAAAAAGGCTCTGAAATATTGATCTTTAAAGCTGAACCAACTTGTAAAAAATCTTTGATAGCATATCGTAAACCAAAACCTGCTTGCCACCTTACTTTAAGTGTATGCTCACTTGATGGCGCTACAACTAAGGGACTTGTAAGTAAATTATCTTCTTTAAAAATACCTAATATAAATTTATCTCCTTTTAAATGTTGGTAGTCCAAAGAGAAACCTGCATTTACTATACCTTTGAATTTTCTTTTTCCAAAATGGTGGTTAAATAATACAGGAACTTGTGCAAATTTGATTTTTAATGCGATTAGACCTTTAATGTCTAGTTCTTCTCCTGATCTTAAGTTTACTTCGGGTAAATACTCAAGGGGCGTATCAAAATCCTGTCCGAAACTAGCTAAATTTAATTCCTTTGTAGCATCCAATTTATTAATGAAATTTCTTAGGGTCGCTTGATTATTTTCTTCGTAATTGATTTTATCACAAAACGCTAATTCAATTCCTCCTTTTGATAAATAGAGTCCACTGGAAATACTATATTTCGGATGAATAAACCGTCGAATACTAAAATTTATATTTTGGTGTTCGATACCAACGGTTGGATCTCCTAAATTTGATTCTGAACCACTATTCAATACCGATTCATTTAACAAAATAAAAGGTGCATAGGACAAGCCAACTTCCCATTTTTTAATTGAGGGTGTAATTGGGGTGGTTAAATTTTGTAAAGTGTCTTTTAAATTCAAGTTCCGATTAGGTATTTCTAAAAAGGGAATCGACTTTTTTAAGCTACTTAATACCTTTGTTTTAGTGGAATATATTGACTTATCCAAAACTGTAGGATTATCCAATGACTCCTTTTTTACTTTATTTTTGTTAGTTTCTAATAAATTATCTGAGCGTATTGGCTCAACAGCTATAAAATCATTAAGGTTTGTTTTAGTTTTAGCTAAGCTCTTTTTTACCCTACTATTTGTCTTTTTTGGATTGATTGAGCTACTTAGTTTTACTTGTTTGTTGGTTTGTTTTGTAGTCAATTCTTTTTGGGAGGAAGCGTTTACTTTTTCTTTGGTTGTTGGAATTATTGTATTATTATTTTTTTGACTCGTTTGAGTTGACTCGTTTTTAGCGATGTCTTCCGTGATTACTGTTGCTGTTTCCGGATTTGTTTTTTGAGATAAAAAGGAAGCGACTCCTGTACCCATCAATAGGGAAAACAGCCCTAAACCAAACCAGAAAAAGATGGCTCGGTCCTTTTTCTTCTTTTTAGGAAAATGTACCTTCGCTGTTGCCCAAAGATCATCAGAAGGGATAGACCAATTTTCTTCAGATGGAGCGCGATTTTCGTTCAGTACATTTTTAAAATATTTTTCTAAATTATCTTCTGGTGTCATTTTAAACTTATTAATAATATTTTTCGACTGTTTCTTAATTCCTTAATTTCTAGTTGCTGCTAGTTGAAATCCAAGTAATTCCTGTAACATCTTCTTGGCTTTAAATAATTGCGATTTAGAAGTGCCTTCCGAAATGCCCAATTGTTCTGCTATTTCTCTATGATTAAAGCCTTCTAAAACGTACATATTAAAAACAATCCGATATCCCTTAGGTAATTTTTGGATTAATGCAATGAGTTCTGCTGCTGCTATTTTATCAAAAATGGTTACTTGGTCAGTAGGGGATTCATTGGCAGTGTCTAAATCTAAAAAGGTTTGATGCCAGCTATCTTTTTTTAAATAACGGATGGCTGAATGGCTCATTACTCGACAAGACCATGTGTAAAAACTAGCTCGATTATCATCAAATTGGTATAAATCTTGGTATATCTGTATCAGCCCTTCTTGAAAAATATCATCTGACTGTTGTTTGTTTTTGCCATACCGAAGGCACAGTTTATACCACCTACTTCTGTACATTACATACAACTCCCGCTGGGCAGATTCCTCCCCATTGATACATTGTTTGATTATTTTTTGAAGTTTGTCCAAATTGATTTAGGCGTTATTTTAACAGTCGGTCATTTTTGATTAATTCCAATATCCCTACTACGATATGGTAGGTAATTAAAAAAAGGGTTGCCTGAAAAAAAAATATTTTTTTAAATTTTTCAGGCAACCCTTTTTCTCACAATTCTCCATGTCTCTATAAGAATCATTATTAGGTCCGCTCCCCGTTTACAAAAATAGAATTTTAATGGCTCAAGTATCATGCTTGAAAAAACTTCGACTTGTCTATTATGTATAGGCAAATCACCTAAACTGTTTAAACCACTAAAAAGAATATTATGAAGATGACGATTTATTTATTACTACTCTTTTTCCCTATGCTATTACTAGGACAACAGAATCATGAAAAGACCCTATTTAATGACGCAGATAAATTGGCCTTAAGAGTAGGCTATTTTGGAAATAATGTCTGGAATCCGGGAATGATTGTAACGCCAGAATACACATTAGGAGAATGGGCAAAAACAAAAAAAGGAAAAACTAAAACTCGACAAGTATTACTTAATGCGAATCTTGGTTTCTTCTGGAATCCGCAAACACACACTAGCACCTTCACTTCTTTAGGAGTTGCCTATCGGAAAACCAATAATAAAAATTTCCAATCTACTATTGGACTAAATCCCCTTGGCTATAATCGTACTTTTTTACATGAAACCTATGAAGTGTCAGATGAGGGAACGGTTACCTCGAAACCCTTAGCTAGTAGAGGGTATTTTGCCCCTAGTTTCATTATTGGTATTGGAAAAAAGAAAGCCAAAAGAGATTGGTTCTTTAATTTACATTTTATGTTTTTAAATAATTACAACTTAGGCACCTTACGATTAGGAAATATTGAATTTGGGTATCGATTTGGTGGTAAGAAATAATTGTAATAAAGGTTTTACTGTTTGATGGTTAATCGTCAAACAATTTTCATCATGAAATAAAAAAAATAAAAATGAATTATAAATATTTATTACTCTTCCCCTTCTTATTATTCTTGTCTTGTCAGAAAGAAGATTTAGCTAATTTAGAAGATAGTTTTACGGTGCGCAGGAATGGCGCAGATATGCCCGCTTATGTCTATGGAAATGCAACAAGTAAAAACTTTTTAATATACTTACATGGTGGCCCAGGTGGGAGTAGCTTAGACTTTAGGTCTGGTTGGCAGGCGAAAATTGAAGACCAATATGCAATAGTATATTGGGACCAAAGAGGCAGTGGAATGTCGCAAGGACACTTATCAGAAGATAACCTTAATGTGGCCGAAATGATTAAAGATGTAAATGGTTTGGTGCATGTTTTAAAACATAAATATGGCGAAGATATCAACCTTTTTTTGATAGGACATAGTTGGGGAGGAATACTAGGTACCGCAATGCTGACGGCAGATAATGGAACTGCACAAGGGTTGTTTAAAGGCTGGATTAATGCAGCAGCAGGGTACGATTGGTGTCAAATATGGACTGCCGAAACAACTAATTTTAAGTCAATTGCGGAAGCGCAAATAGCTCAAGGAAATGAAGTGCCTTATTGGGAATCTGGTATTGAATTGGCGAATGATATTGATGTAGCATCTTGCCAAGATTTTAGATTAAACGCGGAAGGATATAAAGCAGAAGAAGTCCTTCAAAAAAGTGGCGTGATTAACCCTCATGATCAGTCAATGCCCTTTTTTCAATCTGTTATTTTTAAAAACAATCAATCTATCACGAGTAAAACTTTAGGAGAAACCAATGCTTTTTTTGATAAGGAGCTTGCTTCACTCGATTTAACAGCAGCTTTACCGATGATTACTTTACCCACTTTAGTACTACATGGAAAATATGATTTGGCTGTGCCTCATTCAATAGGCGCTTCTTACTACGAAAATATAGGTTCAACACGGAAGAAAATGGTCTCTTTTGAAAAGTCTGGACATCAGTTACATAGTACAGAACCTGATGCTTTTGCTGCCGCTGTACTAGATTTTATGAAGTTGTATGAATAAGGTAATAAAACTTTTAAATCTAGAGACAACAAAAGATTTTTTTTTATAGCAATTTAACGCGAAAAATATGCGCGAAAAACTTTTAAAATGAAAAAAATCACGCTACTGTTTTTAATTGCTCTTTTAATTGCTGCTTGCGATGCAGACAATTTTAATATGGACAATGATAATGATGTCTTGGATGAACCCCTTCCTGAATTACCTATTGCCGCTGATAACCCTTTAACAACGGAAGGAAAACAATTGGGTAGGATGCTATTTTATGAAAAAAAACTTTCAAGAACCAATACCATAGCATGTGCGTCTTGCCATCATCAAGAATTAGCTTTTTCAGACCCTAATCGGGTATCCTTTGGCGTGGATAGCCTTACAGGAAAACGTCAAGCCATGGCACTTTTTAATTTAGCTTATTCTGGAAATGGATTTTTCTGGGATGGCAGAGTGGATGTTTTGCGACACCAATCATTACTGCCCATTCAAGATGAATTGGAGATGGATGAGACTTTAGAAAATGTGGTTGCTAAATTATCTGAGGAGCAATTGTATTTAGACCAGTTTACAAAGGCTTTTGGTTCTAGTGAAATTACCGAAGAAAAACTGGGTTTAGCATTAGAGCAATTCCTAAGTTCCTTAGTATCAGAAACCTCAAGGTATGATTTATACAAACAAGGAAAAATAGATTTGACGGCTAGTGAATTAAATGGGGAGCGATTGTACTTGGATAGAGGATGTGATAATTGTCATGCAGGGTCTAATTTCGATGAACCAAGAAGTAGGTTTTTGAATAATGGTTTAGATGTAGAAAGTGATTTTTTAGACTTGGGTAGAGAATTAATTACAAATGACCCTGCTGATAGAGCAAAATTTAAAGTGCCAAGTCTTAGGAATATTGCAGTAACTACTCCTTATATGCACGATGGCCGATTTATGACTTTAGAAGAAGTACTCCATCATTATGCTTCAGGTGTACAAGAAAGTTCAACACTTGCAGGTCCAATTTTCCTTGGCAATAATTTGACCTTAGGTGGTTTTGATTTGACCCCAAGTGAGGTGGAAGACCTCTTGAACTTTTTTGACACCTTGACAGATGAAGATTTTTTAACCAACCCCGATTTTTCTAATCCATTTTAAAAATTAAAGATAATTTTTAAATATGTGAAGTTTATCATAAATATTGAATTGGACCTACATATTAAAAGAGACTATGTTATTTTTACCTTAAAGTAAAAAATAGTTTCTAATAATATATCATGAAGATTCTTACACCAGCGCAAATTCGAGCCTTAGATGCTTACACTATTGCCAATGAACGCATTAAGTCGATTGATTTGATGGAAAGGGCAGCCAATGCTTTTGTCACTTGGTTTATGCAGCAATTTCCAGCGGCTCAACAAAGACCGATTAATATATTTTGTGGTCCTGGAAATAATGGTGGAGATGGCCTAGCTATAGCTCGATTGCTGAATCGGAAGCATTATAGTGTGGCAGTTTTTATTTGTCAAATCGGAGATAAAAGGAGTGAAGATTTTAAAAAAAATCTTAAAAAAATCCCTTATCGTCGAGGCTTGCCTGTAACCCCCATAATAGAGAACGATAATTTACCCATTTTTGAAAAAAAGGAAATTATTATTGATGCCATTTTTGGGTCTGGATTAAATCGAACGATTACTGGATACTGGGCAAGGCTTATTGACCACATCAATGCGTTTCCAAATGAAATAGTTGCAGTGGATATTCCATCTGGTTTATTTGCAGAATCAACAACTGATGGTGCAGTAATTCATGCCGCCTATACCTTAAGTTTTGAATTACCTAAACGCGCTTTTTTCTTTCCAGAGAATCAAGATAGATTGGGTAATTGTTATATCCAACCAATTGGCCTAAATCAACAATTTATTAAAGTAGAAAAAGTTAGTAACTATTTGATTACCAAAGGTTTAGTTCAATCGATTTTGAAGGATAGAGCAAAGTTTAGCCATAAAGGCACTTTTGGACACGCGCTTTTGGTGGTTGGTAGTTTGGGGAAAATGGGGGCTGCTATTTTGGCGACCAAAGCTTGTTTGCGAAGTGGAGTAGGATTAGTGACAGTGCATGCACCTAAATGTGGGTATACGATTCTTCAGATAGGATGTCCTGAAGCGATGACCAGTATAGATGCTCACGAAAATTATTTATCGGAATTTCCTGATATTAGCAATTTCAAAACCATCGGAATTGGTTGTGGAATAGACCAAAAAGAAGCGACTCAAAAAGCCCTTTTTGCCTTATTGCAACAGGTCGATTCTCCGATGGTTTTAGATGCTGATGCCTTGAATATTTTAGCCAATTATCCCGACCAATTAAAACATATTCCAGCCAATAGTATTTTGACACCTCACCCTAAAGAATTTGAGCGATTATTTGGAAAAACAACGAATGATTTTGCTCGAAATGAATTACAACTGGTTAAGGCTAAAGCACTAAATTGTATTATTTTATTGAAAGGAGCAAATACAGCGGTTGCCTTACCTGATGGTACTTGTTATTTTAATTCAACTGGAAATCCTGGAATGGCTACGGGTGGCAGCGGTGATGTTTTAACGGGCATATTGACAGGTTTATTAGCCCAAGGATATACGCCTAAATCTGCCGTAATTCTTGGCGTTTACCTACATGGATTGGCAGGAGATTTAGCAGCTAAAGATAAAGGACAAGAGAGTTTAATAGCGGGGGATTTGGTGGACTATATCGGTAAAGGTTTTCAAAACTTAAAAACATGAAACTAATTTTTATTTTAGGCCCTCCAGCCGTTGGAAAAATGACCATTGGGCAAGCATTAGTTAAACAGACCTCCTTTAAATTATTCCATAACCACCAATCTATCGAGTTGGCTTTAGAATTATTTGGGCATGGAAGCCCAGAATTTCGGAAAATAAATGAAGGAATCAGAGATTTAGTTTTCAAGACCTGTGCGGCAAGTGAAAATATAGATGGCTTAATTTTTACCTTGGTCATGGCCTTTGATTTACAAGAAGATTGGGACTATTTAGAAAAGATAAAAGCCGTATTTCAGCCTTATGGTTGGTCCTTCTATTTTGTTGAGTTAGCAGCCCCCATGGATATTAGATTAGCACGGAATACAACCGAGAATAGATTAAAACATAAACCAAGTAAAAGAAAATTAGCGCAATCTAAAAAAGGTATAATTGAAATGGAAAAACGGTATCGACTAAATACGCTTCCTGATGAATTCAAAGCTGCCAATTATATAAAAATAGAAACTGCAGGTAAATCCGTAGAGGAGATTACGGCTTTAATTATAGCGCAATTTAAGTTTGAAAAGCCTAGTTAAATAAAAGATTTTGCTTTTATACTTATCCTTCATGCCATGCCGAAACGAATAACCATCACCACTTCTGACAAAGTTAATTTAGACGCCTTCCTCTTTGAAGCCAAAGAGGCTATAAAAGGAACCATTCTACTCAATCCCGGCTTAGGTATTCCAAAAGAATTTTATCAAAAATATGCTGCTTATTTGGCGGAACAAGGCTATAGCTGTTTGGTCTATGATTACCGAGGAATTGGCGAATCTGGTGCGCAAGCGCCTGATAAAAAGGTGATTAATCTTCGTAATTGGGGAATTGTAGATATGGTTGCTACGACGGACTATTTATACCAAAAGTATCCTGAACAAAAAATCTATTTCATTGGGCATAGCATTGGCGGACAAGTTGCTGGATTAATGAAAAATCATCATTTAATTGAACGATTTATTTTTGTAAATACCACACATGGTTATTGGCCCTTATTTAATTTTCCACTCAATATATTTTCTGCTTTTATGTGGTATTTGCATATGCCCATAACCGCAAATTTATTTGGCTATATGCCAAGAAGCTTGACTTACAGAGGGATAAAAATGGCAAAGGGCGTGGCATTGGAATGGGCTGCTTGGTCAAGGAAAAAGAATTATATCGCTCACTATTTTGGAAAGAATATTCCTACTAATTTTTATGAAAATATTACACAAAATATTGATGTGATTCGATTTGAAGACGACCCGATTGCTATCCCTAGAACAGTGAATGCTATGATGGCGTATTATAAAAATGCGCCTATCAAAATGCATGCTATCGACCCAAAGAAATCAGGCGCTAAAAGGGTAGGACACAGTGGCTTCTTTTCAGAGAAATTAGGGAAACCTTGGTGGGATTTGCCGTTGGAAATTATTGAAAGGAAAGATGATTTTCCTCCTATGCCTGATTGGTATAAAAGATAAAATAATATTAGACTTGGAAAACAGCCTTGACAAACTAATCATCCAAAAAATCAAACAACTCCGAAGAATAAGCGGCATTCTCTGTAGCAGTGACTTCTGCTTTTTCTCGCTCTGTAATCGCTCGATTTTTTACATATTTTTCTAACCATTGGTCTTGTTCCCAAAGGATGTGCAAGATAGATTCTTTAGCCGCATAACTATGACTTTCTTTGGGTAACATGACTAATCTTACTGTTGCCCCTAAGCCCTTTAAAGCATTGAAGTACCGTTTACTTTGCATAGGGTAGGTTCCTGAATTATTATCTTCTTCTCCGTGAATGATAAGCATCGGAGTTTTCATCTTATCCGCATGCATGAAGGGAGACATTTTATAATAGACATCTGGTGCTTCCCAATAAGTACGCTCTTCGGATTGGAAACCGAAAGGTGTTAATGTTCGATTATAAGCCCCACTTCTGGCGATGCCTGCTGCAAATAAATTGCTATGAGTCAGTAAGTTAGCAGTCATGAATGCGCCATAAGAATGACCGCCAATAGCCACTCTTTCTCGGTCAATATATCCTAATTTATCTACCGCATCAATTGCTGCTTTGGCATTTGCTACTAACTGTTTGGTAAAAGAATCATTAGGTTCTTCGCTCGCTTCTCCTACGATTGGAAAAGCAACATCATCTAATACGGCATATCCTTTCATCACCCAATAAAGTGGAGAACCATAAAAAGGATAAGTAAAATCATTTTCAGAGGACGTTACCTGACTTGCACTGTTTTTATCTTTAAATTCTCTGGGATATGCCCACATTAAAAGGGGCAATTTTTCTTTTTTATGAAGGTCGTAATCGGTTGGTAAGTATAATTCCGCAGACAGCTCGACACCATCAGGGCGATTGTATTTGATGACTTTTTTATAAACATTTTGCATAGCTGCAAAAGGATTTTTAAAGTCTGTTATGGGCGATAATTTTCCAGTTAAGACATTCCTGAAAAAATAATTAGGGTATTCACTTTTTGATTCCAATCGGGTTAAGTATATACCTTTTTTGACATCCATTGCGGTTATGATTCTTTCGCGCTGTTGGAGGTCATCTGCTTGGTATAATCTTTTAGTGGTTAAAGATTGGAGGTCAAATCTATCAACAAAAGGTTTAACGCCATTTTCAGAATATCCTGCCCCGATTAGGTAGAGAAAATTTTCGTTTATTGCTAAGGTATTTCTACCTAATTCATTCTCTTTTCTCACAAAAACACCGGGGTCATTATAGATATCTTGATAATTTCTATCTGCTAAAAGCGTCGGCGTTTGTTTTGGATTGGATGGATTAAATAAATAGGTTTTTCTATTTCTTGTATTCCACCAACGGTCATGTGCGATGGCTATTTCATCGGTTCCCCAATCAATATAACTAAACCGATTTTGGGTTTGTAATAACTTTTTTTTCTTGCCAGTAAAAGGTACATTTAGCGTGTAAACTGCATCTCTATAGGTTACTTTTTCTATTGGGTCTCCTCCATCTAATGCTTCCGTCCAATATAAAGATGCTGGTTTATCGGAACGCCAAAATACATTTCGCATACCTGTCCGAACGGCCATAAATCCTTTAGGTAAGTCTTCAATTAAAGGAACTTTAAGTAAGGTTTTGACCATTTTTCCCGTTCGGTCATAAATAATGGTTTTAAATGGGAAACGATTATAAGGTACCAGATAAGAATAAGGTCTTTCTATAGTGCTGATTAGAAAATAATTCCCGTCGGGGGAAGGGTAAATGCTTTTGTAAATGGCTTTCTCTTTCCACAGTTTTTTCTGCCCGCTTAAATTAACTTCGTATAATTCGGAATGGGTTAATTGGTCAAAATTAAGTTCGTCTTCTTTATTTTTTAATAAATCTTGATAGGTCCTGTTTTGTGCTTTTTGACCATCATTTTCAGAAATGGTAGGTCCAGAAGGCTCACTAGATTGTGTATCAATTAACGCTTGTTTGTCAACAGGTAAAAATTTTACTAAAAGTGATTTATTATCTTTTTGCCAAAGAAATGGACTGCCAATGTTCGCATTTATAGTTGCTTCCGTTATTTTTTTTACGCTTTTTTTTCCTATTTCCAACAACCATAATTCTACGCCCGTCTCGGTCGTATTTGTAAAAGCCATTAATTTTTGATTATGCGACCAGCTAAAATTTGTTAACTGGGCATTTTCTGGTAAGCCTTCTACAGGATAGGTCTTATTCTTTGGAATATCTTTAATGGTAAAACTAAAATAGTATCGTTGCCGACTGGATATATTGGTGACGGGATTTATCCTTAATCCCGCTAAACGCATTTCTTTTTCCGATAATTCTGAAATCGATTTATAGACATTGCGATGCAGTAAAATGGCTATAGTGCCAGCAGTATTCATCTTGACCAAAGGTGGCATTGGTGCTTCTACCAATGCTAATATTTCAGTAGATGGTTTTTGATATGTGATATCTATTTGACTCATAGAGGAGCGACCGTATAGGATAAGTAGGACTACTTATCGCTTTGTATGTTTGTTTAAGAATGATTGATTTAACTGGTTTTATGGATAATTGTTTGATAATTAGGTGTTTATTTATTTTTTATTTGCTAAATACTAGACGAATTAGCTTGTCTTTGCCTAAACTAAAGTAAGCACACTGATGTTCAATACCTAACTTTAATAAAGGAAAATAATGGTCGATTCTATTTCCATCTACTTTAACATTCATTTAATCTAATTTTATGATGGTTTTCTTTAAATTTCATTATTTTGCAGACTGACTGTTTGGTTTCCAAAAGACCTCAAATAACCATTTAACCCAACATTTTTAACGATTAAATCACCCGAAAATGAGACAATACTATTGCTTTTTCTTTTTCTTAATTTTCACTTCCAATCTTTTTAGTCAATCTATTAGTGACCGTTTAGAAACACATCAAGAAGCTTACCATTTAGAAAAAATTTATATTAGTCATAATCAACCCTATTATGCACCAGGCGACACCCTTTATGGCAAAATATTTTTGGTGAATGGTCGGAGTCACCAATATTTTGATGGGACACCCCTTGTTTACGTAGATTTTGTAACGGAAAGCGGAATAATCCAAACTTCCTACACTGTTAAAATCGAGAATGGTACAGGTAATTTATTTATGCCCTTATCAAATGAATATGGGGAAGGAAATTATGCATTGAGGGCATATACTCAATACCAAAAGAATTTTGACGAAGATTATGTTTTCCAAAAAGAAATAAAAGTGATTGGCGAGGAACCACTTGCTACTCAAGAAAAGGTAGGGGATAAATCAAACTTTAGTGTTCAATTTTTTCCAGAAGGAGGACAATTGGTTGGAGGCTTGGCTGCTACGATGGCTTTTAAGGCGGTTAATGGAAAAGGGGAGCCTATTGATATTGTTGGGGAAATTTTGGATAAAAACAAAACTCCTGTTGCACAGTTTAAATCTTTTAATGAGGGTATAGGGGTGGTTAACTTTAAACCTCAAATTGGTGAAAAATATGTAGCCAAAGTGACTAGAAATGGGCAGGAAAAAGAAATATCCTTGCCTTTAATGTTAAAAGAAGGCTATGTTTTAAAAGCAAATAATAGAAAGAAGGATAATTTATCCTTGGAGATACTGACGAATACCAAAGATGGATTGAAAAACTGTACTTTAATAGGCCATCTCCGTGGTCAACCTTTTCTAAGTCAAAAGCTGACTGATGGAAATTCTCAAAAACTTTTATTAGATAAATCTCAAATTCCTTCTGGTGTTTTACATTTTACGCTTTTTGATAGCAAAGAACGTCCCGTTTGTGAACGCTTGGTTTTTAATAATAATCCTGCGGAACAAATAGCTGTAAATATTGAAGTGCCGAAAACTCAATTTGGCGTCAAAGAATTAGTGGAAACTACTATTACAGGAAAATTAGGGGAGAAGGCTGTTGTAGGAGACTTTACCCTCTCTGTTTTTAATAAAGATGTTTTTGCATCGGGACTGGATGGTATCAACTTAAAAAGTTATTTGCTTTTACAATCGGACCTTAAAGGCGATATCAATAACATCAACCAGTATTTTGAAAAAGACGATGCTAAGAGCCGAACTTTATTAGACTATGTCATGCTTACTCACGGTTGGAGAAGGTTTAATTGGCAGGATGTTTTGACGAAAACCCCAATCCCTATTATTTTTCCAACTGAGGAAAGTACTTCTTTTGCTGGTAAAGTAATGAAAGACAATAATAGAGATGTCGCAGTAAAAGCAGATGTGTTTTTAAGTATTTTGGATGGGAAAAATTTTGCTTCTACCAATTTGACCACAGAAGATGATGGTTTATTTTATTTTAAAGGTTTTGATTTGCCGGATAGCACAGAAATACTATTACAAGGCAACATATATAGCGGAAAAAAGAAAAGTAAACTAAAGGATGGAGAAGCTAAACGAACAGGAAATAAAAATGTGAAGTTTGACTTATTGAATTTGCATGAGTTAGATTTTAATGATTCTATTACCCTTAAAGGAATACCTTATAGTAAAGATGAGCAGCTACTGTTCACTACAGAAGTAAATCGTATTAGAAAAGTGGATACTATTTACCATCCTGAATGGACGATAGATTTAGATGCAGTAACGGTTAATGCGACGAGATTGGCGGAGAGCCGCAAAAAGGAAGCAGCGACCAGAAAGAAATTTAAGGAAAGAGGTTTGTTTTATTCCGCTTCTTCCCAAAAACTCTATATGGATGATTTAGTAGCAGGTGGAGCTACTTATCAAAGTGTATACGATCTCATTCGTGATAGAGTTCCAAGTGCTAGAATTGTTGGGGAGCTTGATGACCGACAGGTGTTTTTAAGAGCTCAAACCTCCTTTACTACGCCTACTTATGCGGCGATTGAATTAAATGGTGTTATAGTATCTGGACCAACGGCTGCTTCTATAGTTCCTTCCGATATCGATATGATTGATATCAAAGTAGGATTGACTGCATCTTCTATTTATGGAGAAGCTGGTAGAGGCGGGGTGATAACCATTATCACCAAAGACCCTCAAGCGAATACCAGAAATATTAGGACTCCAGGAATTATCAAGGTGGACCATCCTGGATATCATAAAGCTCGGACTTTCTATGTGCCTGATTATAGTGTGAATGGTTTTGAAAAACAGAAACCTGATTATCGAACCACTTTATATTGGAATGCAGATGCTAAATTAGGGAAATCTCCAACTAATTTGAAATTTTACACAGGGGACAAATTATCTCAATTTTTGATTTTTGTGGAAGGTATTACTCCCGAAGGATTACCTTTTGTTGGACAACAGGTGATTCAAGTGGGGCAATAGCGTTAAGAAGGAGTTCTGGCAAAATCCATTGTTATAAGTATTTAGCAATGGATTTTGTTGCTTCTTTTGCTTTTATTTAGGCATTTAGCTATTGGTTTAAGGCTTTTTATTTTGTGCGTGTTCCTTTACCAAAAAAAAATCGTGCTTCGGTTCTTATAATAGTTCTTATAATAGTTCTTATAAATTACTTTAAAATTTTGGTTTTGTGACAGCAATATTTTACCTTTGAAATGAATTAAAAATATACCTTCTTTCCCATTAACCTACCACTTACTTATTTTTGAATTTTTTCTCGTATCAATAACAATCCTTTTATTACATTTAATATTGGATAAATTTTATCCTATTATTTTGTATTAATATTCTCCATCAAATTTGCTCTACTTAGGAGCATTCAACACAACCTACTTTTTTATCAGGCACTATAAGTATTAGGGTATTTCTATACTCCTAATTATAGATTTACTTCAATTTACCAACAATATTGAAGGAGCTTAGCTGTGCTTTACCCTTAAATAACTATTTGTACTTATTTAGGAAGGCGTTAAGAATATTTAACCCCCTCAAATTATAATTTTTAGTTCTCTATAGGACTTAACAGATTTAAATTTTCCCAAATTTAATATTTGTATCCTACTTATTGGAGCTTGACTCCAAAATTCACATGGAAGTGTAAACTGCTTTAAGGTAGTTGCACTTTCCATGGTGAATTAGCGCCAATTATCTTTGTAGAATTTCTAATAAATTAATTTGGAAACCTGCAAAATTCATTTTGACTCTAAGATTTTGCAGTTGGTGTATATTTTAAGAAAAATCTAAATAATTATACAGATGAAAACGGACGTTGGTTTGAAATTTGTTTTACTGAATATCGACTAGAAATTTTAAAGAAAACTAAAACCTTAACGGTTAATCTTTATTTTCTAAGTACTTATTTAGGAGTAGAATTTGATGAAAGTGAAATTCTTAATACTCTTTTTTAAGTGGTTGTAAAAAGAACTTTATAGATAATACTACTGCCCGCTTTCCATTTGATTTGACAGATTTTAAAAATGGTTTGAAATACATTCAAATCAAACCTAGGAGACAACTCCTTGTAACTAAGTAATTAATAGTTGTTAATAATTTGTAATGCACTAAAATCATATTTTATAGCACAAGAAAATGATTGCGAATAGCCTATAAATCTACTTAAACAAACAAGCAAAAGAGATTGCCGAGTGACTTTGGAGGAAGTTGCTTTGTGATTTTTTGTTAAAGTTATTTTATTGCTATTGGGCAATCAGGTTTTTCCGAAGGAGGGAATTAATGCTCGCGACCTTTTGCAGGGTAAGGGGGATTTCAAAGAGTATCCATGGCCCACTTATCTTAAACATTCACTTTTCTAGGAAAACATAATAAGACATTTAATGTCTAACGGAGTAGGGTTGATTCGCTGCTCCGTTTTTTTCTACCCATTTTGCGCTCCGCTGGAACGTTTTTTCTTCGAAACAATTGAGAATTACCTACTACCTTTCCTTGTCTACTCTTATTAAACCTTTTAATTTTAGTCCTTACTTTATTATGACTGGTAAACTGTGCATTAAGCGCATACTAGCTATCAAACTACACTATGAAGAAAATAGGTTTAATGTCTGATACGCATAGCCATCTAGACCCCAAAATATTTGATTATTTCAAAGATGTTGATGAAATCTGGCATGCTGGAGATATTGGTAAATTTGAAGTTGTTGAAAAATTGGAAGCATTCAAACCCTTTAAGGCGGTGTACGGCAATATAGATGATGCTAAAATGCGTGCTGCTTTTCCCCTAGATTTACGTTGGGAGTGTGAAGGAATGGACGTATGGATGACGCATATTGGTGGGTATCCAGGTCGATATAACAAAAGAACGAATGCTATTTTGACTGAAAATCCACCCAATTTATTTATCTGTGGTCATTCTCATATCTTAAAAGTAATGCCTGACCATAAACATGGCTTATTGCATATAAATCCTGGAGCTTGTGGCGTACATGGCTGGCACAAAATGAAAACAATTATTCGATTTTCTGTAAAAGATGCAAAGATTGAAGATTTGGAAGTGATTGAGTTAGGAGCTAGAGGGGCAATTTAAATGGTAAATGCATAATGGTAAATGGTAAATTGCTTTTAGGGATTTACCACCACTTACCATTCATCATCCAAAACTATTCTACTAGTTCCGAAATGAAATCTAATTTAGCATCTCGATATTTCGGATTTTTTAGTGTTTTTTTAAAGGCTTTAATCGTTTGGGTTGGCCCTTGGTCTATGGCTAAATTTATCATCCAAGCAGGAATCATTCCACCGGGGTCAGAACTTAAAAAATATTCAACATCTACGATTCCATTTCCTCTTGGGGTGAATTCCCACCATAAATGTAATTTTGGAATACGAATCAAACCGTCCTTTTTAGGTATAAAAGCAGGTTCATTAAACGATTCTGAGCGAATCATTTTGGTTGTTGAATCTTGAACCATTGTATTTCTCACGATTAAATCTCGGTCGTCTAATGGCCAAGGGAAATCTACTCTATTATAATAGACTTCTTCTGAGGAACTTACTTTTTCAAGATGGTAAGCTTCTGGACATTTGTAGACCCAATCAGGAATGGCAGCCACATCTTGCAATAATAATACGATAGCTGACATAGAAGCTTCTACCGTAAACTTCATTTTTAATTCCTTAATTGGACTGGCAGGATTATCCCGTACATATACCTTTAAGTCTTTTTTTTCTTTTTTTAAGGTCCAAGGCCCTGCCTGCTGCGCAAAAGCGACAGTAGAAAATATAAGCCCCAAACTTAATAGAAAAACATATCTCATTACGAGGTGATTTGATGATTTCAATCCGTCTTCCAATTTCTGTATTAGTAACAAATGTATGGATTCCTAGTTTTAAAAGTTGTTAAATTCTTCTTATAAATTTGCCGCCAATTTGTTAAATTGCGGTAATTGTTATAGTGTATAATGTCTAGTATTTATTGCAAAATTTTAAGGAATGTATAAAAAATCTTCAAAGTATCGAATGTATAGGGAGATACAATTTGAAAAAATTGCTAAGCAATCAAGACTTTCTTATACTTATAATGACGAATTTGGTTTGATAAACCTTTTAAAAGATTTTAGAATATTTAAAAAAGGTAGTGAACAAAAAATTGAAAATATTATTGGCGAAAAAACAGAATTGTATGAATCGGATTTCCGTGTTTTTGATTTTCAATATTCCTTTCAGAAAGGAAAAAATAACCTAATATCCAGGCAAACTATATTTTTTGTACAATCCAAAAATATAGGCTTACCTCAATTTTATATGGAGCCCGAACGCTATTTTAATAAAGCAGGGAAATACCTCGGAATTGAGGATATTGACTTTGAAGTTTTTCCTCAATTTTCTGACCAATATTGGCTAAAAGGAGAATCAGAATCGGAAATACGAAGTACGATGTCGGATGAATTGCTTCATTATTTTACAGTGGAGAAAGATTGGTCTTTAGAAGGACTAAATTATTTTATGATTTTTTATAAAAAGGATAAAATTATTCCAACGACGGACTTACTGGAGTTTTACCAAAAAGGAAAAGAAATCCTAAAAATGTTCTCAGAGTCAGCTTGACAAACAAATAATAGAATGAAAACGTTTCTTAT
>CALJVJ010000336.1 GCA_937974625.1 uncultured Saprospiraceae bacterium | reverse complement strand
ATCTAATTCGACGAAAATAATAATCATTTTTCAATTGGACCAAACAAATCGACGAAAAGGTATTTTTAAGACAATCAATCGACTTTTTTCCAAAATGTTTAGAGAACTTCAAGTTCATGAAGCTTTTTTCTATGACTTATTCTAGAATAAGTACTAATCTACAGAAAAATAAACTCGACGATAAAGAGAAGCACCTAAACATCCGATTGCACCGCCAACTAGAAATCCAAATAGGACATCTAATGGATAATGCACGCCAACATAAATTTGGGCAAACCCAATAGAAATAGCCCAAAAAAGAAGGGCATATCGCCAATTCTTTAATCGTTGTCCTAATCCTAGTATCAAGAATGTTGCCATGGCAAAATGATTGGCGGCATGAGAAGACGTAAAACTGTATCCACTTCCACAAGGTGCTCTTAAAAAAACATTTTTCATAAAAGTAGGGTCATTACAAGGCCGAATCCGTTCGACGTTTTCTTTTATTAGAAAACTACTGGTCAAATCACTAGCGGCTACAGTTAATCCTAAAAAAAGGAATATCCATAAACTGTTTTTTCCTACCTTCGTGTATAATAAAAAGGACATCACTAAATAAAGCGGCACCCAAAAATATTTATTCCGCCAATAGGGGAGTAGCCAATCAAAAAAGGTGTTTTGCCAAGTTCGATTGATTAGAATAAAGATAGATTCGTCTAGCGTTAATAAATATTCCATTTAAGAAAGGTCGGAAGCTGGTAGTACAGCATTTATGCTGTCCTGTTCACAAGTCTTTAGACTTGTTCTGCTCTATAAGGCCAAAAAAATAAAGCAAAAATATTCTCTTTCAGCCATAAAAAAGCATCTTCCCAATTTAAAATAAATATAATGAGACTTTTATTCGTCGTATTGACCATTTTTAGCATGGTACTATCACTTTCAGCGCAAGTAACGCCCTTATCATTGGCACATTCCCACAATGATTATGAACAAGCAAGACCACTAAAAGCTGCCTTGGAAAATGGTTTTACGAGCGTAGAGGCAGATGTGTTATACATTTATGGCAAATTATACGTGGGGCATAATATGCCTGATAAAAAAAGGCATAGACTAAAGACCTTGACTAAACAATATTTAAAGCCTTTATACAAACAATTCAAAGCCAACGGTGGGGAAATATACAAAGGGTATGAAGGAGATTTTTATCTATGGATAGACATCAAATTTGAAGCAGGTAGGTCCTATAAAGCATTACAAAAACGATTATACCCTTATCGGGAAATGTTGACTTATTATGAAAAAGGGCAATTGCATCAAGGTAAGGTGACGGTGATTCTTTCCGGTGAACGACCATTTCGACAGTTACTCTTTGATGACCTGCAATTGATGACTTTGGATGGTCGACCGAGTGATTTAGATGGTAATTACGATACCGCCTTAATGCCCTTTATTAGTGAACATGCTGGCCGAATTTGCCAAGTTAGAAGTTATGATGACTTGGGCGAAGCTGAACTCCAACGCATTTATGAATTTGCTGCCAAAGCTAAAGCGCAGGGGAAGAAGGTGAGGTTGTGGGCAACGCCTGAGGATGAAGCATTATGGGATGAGTTGGTGAAGGCTGGGGTTGGACTTATCAATACAGATGATTTGGGGCGGTTGAGGAGGTATTTGATGAATCAGTAGTCAAGGATTTAGCGTACTGATTACACAAGTTTTAAAAGAGCGATTTTGATGATTTTTTATAGAATATATTTGATTTGCAGGGGGTGATTTCCCCCGCTGGCGGGGGCAAGGGGGTGGAATTTACTAGATTTAGCTTTTCCTCTTGATGTTCTTTATTAGGCTTGTTCTGTTAGACTCTTTCTTTTTTCATTCAAAAAAAAGAAACAAAAATTCTAGTTGCTTTAAACTCCTTCCAGTCAAACAGTAAAGCAACGGGCCACCGCCACCAGTTGTTCTATCTTGTTCCCAGATAGCTGTATTAGATGGGAACTCGTAAGAACTGCAAGTAAGAAAGGCAGTTAGAAAAGCTGTCCTGTTAGGCGGGAGGCGGTTAAAATACTGTTTGACTATGAGGAAATGTATTTCCGAACCCGAAGGGATGGGCAGCTAGTTTATTTTAACAAGCGTTTTTGGTTACTTTTTGAGCATGAGGAATGACAATTCCGAACCAGAAGGGACGGGCAGCCAAAAAGTAACAATGTCTAGTAGGAAAGAATTCAATAAACACCTAAATCGATGAATTATGGTTGTACCTGAATTTTAATTTTACAATTTCAAAAAAATCTATTTATAAACCAAAGAAACCACCAACCTCAAATCCTCCTCACTCAATTTCGCTTCCCATTTAGTATCCGCTCGTTCCCCTCTATTGACATAAAAATCTCCTTCCTTCACAAAATCATTCCTTTTAATATAATGGTCAAAATCAAGAGATAGTTTTTTTAGCATAAAAACAGAAACTTTGGTGTTTTCGGTAGTTTTAAAATCACAAGTTACTTTATCAACAGCAGGAATATTGATACCTGTTCGTACCTCAATATTATCAATATTGAATTGCTCACAATCTGTTCGATTATAAATGTGACTACTCAGCATTTTAAAACTAAAAATAGGAAATAATAAAACGAGAAAGCCAATTAATAATGGTTTGGAAATCTTTTTCATAAGCTAGTTTTTTGAGGATTAAGCGTTATTAAAGATACAAATTATTGGTACTAAATCCACCAACAATTACCCCAATCCCACAGTATTTCCTATTTTGCACTCCATTAGGAACGAGGGATAAATAACTTTTACGAATTAGAACGAGCTATTTTTTCTTTAGACGACTGAAAAAAGTAGGAGTTTATCTGGATAAATGACTAGTTTTTTCGGAAAGTATAAAGAAAAAAGAGCGGTTTGTAAACGTAAAACTTATTGGTGCGTCGTTCCTTAACACGATTTTTCTAATTAAATCCTATCAAAAAATATGAAATCGGCCTTAACTACACTATTGCTATTAATAGCAATCACTTTCACACAAGCCCAACAATCAAATGTATTAGAACCAATAGATGTTTTTGATTTAGAATATGCTGCAGACCCACAAATTGCGCCGAATGGTAGCAAAGTGGTCTATGTCCGAAATTTTAAAGACATCATGACCGATAAGAACCGCTCCAATTTATGGATAATTGATTCGGGCGGAGGGAATCATCGACCACTAACTACAGGGATGGAAAATGACCGTTCGCCAAGATGGTCACCTGATGGTAAAAAATTATTATATGTCTCTTCCAAAGAAGAAAGCTCCCAATTATACTTGCGGTGGATGGACAATGGGATGGAAGCAAGACTGTCCAATTTGGCGAGTTCGCCAAGTGGGATAAGTTGGTCACCAGATGGAAAATGGATAGCGTTTACGATGTTTGCAGAAGGCAAATCTCCTTCTTTAGTGAGTTTGCCAGCCAAGCCAAAAGGAGCCAAATGGAATGCGCCACCAAAATATATCGAAAAGATGAAGTTCAAAGCGGATGGTTCGCCGAGTATGCTGCCAGATGGTCATCGACATATTTTTGTGTTATCAGCAGAAGGAGGAACCCCTCGCCAAATTACAGAAGGGACACATAATTACGGGAGTATCTCTTGGAGCCCAGACAGTAAAACAATTTTGGCATCCGCTAATTTGCAAAGCAATTGGGAATATACGCCAAACGATAGCGAAGTACACGAAATTGAGGTCGCAACGGGCGATTTGAAAACCTTGACTTCTAGAATCGGTCCAGATAATGCAGTGGGCTATTCCCCAAATGGAAAAAAGATTGCCTACACAGGTTTTGATGATAAATTATTGGGCTTACAATTAAGTCAAATTTATGTGATGGACAGAGATGGTAAAAATAGCAAATCGCTGACTGCCGATTTAGATAGAAGTGTAGAAAATGTGATTTGGAGTCAAGATGGCAGAGGTTTATATTTTCAATATCATGACAAAGGAAATTCGAAGGTAGCTTATGTAGATTTGAATGGCACCGTATCTGTTTTGGCGAATGATTTAGGTGGTTTATCCTTAGGGCGACCCTATAGCGGAGGTCAATTTAGTGTATCCGAAAATGATGTTTTTGCTTTTACCCATAGTACACCTGACCATCCAGCAGATGTAGCGGTAGGAAGACGAGGAGGAAGTGTTACGCGCTTAACTAAGTTGAATGACGATTTATTTAGCCATAAAAAACTTGGCGAAGTAGAAGAAATATGGGTAAAATCTTCTTTTGATGGAACAGATATCCAAGGGTGGATTTGTAAGCCGCCAAATTTTGACCCAACTAAAAAGTATCCACTAATTTTAGAAATCCACGGCGGCCCGTTTGCAAATTATGGAGACCGTTTTTCTGCGGAGGTGCAATTATACGCAGCGGCTGGATACGTAGTTTTATACACCAATCCAAGAGGAAGTACAAGTTACGGAGCAGATTTTGGCAACTTAATCCACCACAATTACCCGAATAACGATTATGATGATTTGATGTCTTGTGTAGATGGGGTAATCGCAAAAGGATATGTGGATGACGAAAATTTGTTTGTCACAGGAGGCAGTGGAGGAGGAGTATTGACTAGTTGGATTGTGGGTAAAACAGACCGATTTAGAGCAGCAGTAGTCGCAAAACCAGTTATCAATTGGACAAGCTTTGTATTGCATGCAGACAATCCTGCATTTTTTGCCAAATATTGGATGGGTGGAATGCCTTGGGAAGCAGGGATGCAAGAGAAGTATTGGAAACGGTCACCATTATCTTTAGTCGGCAATGTAGTGACACCAACGATGCTATTAACCGGAGAACAAGATTATCGAACGCCGATGTCTGAGACGGTGCAGTATTATACAGCTTTGAAATTAAGGAAAGTACAAACTGCTTTAGTCCGCATCCAAAATTCTGGACACGGGATAGCAAATACCCCTAGTAATTTGATGTCAAAGGTTTCATATGTTTTAGGTTGGTTTGAAGATTATAAGGCAGAGTAAAACAACTAGTAAACTTCAAAAAAAATAGCCAAGCTTAATACCTAAGCTTGGCTATTTTTTTTGAGAAAAAAAAGAGGGTTACGTTCTTGCCACGTAACCCCTTGAAACTCTCACTAGTTTTAATGAAACTAAAAGTCAACGTATGATTTTTTAGCTTTCAAATGGTTGAAAATGAAGGATTATAGTTAAAAACTATAATGCTCTAAATATAAGAAAATATTTACAATGATGCTTTAAATATTTCTTAATTTTTTATAAACTTTCTCTGAAAAAGTTTAAATAGTTGTATATTAATGATGGTAAATCTACCTAAAGGAAAATCTCTGACTGGAGGGTTCAAATATTATACATAAGAAATCGTGCCAAAGGTTCTATTTTTGTATAAAATATTTAAAAAAGTATAAATTATATTTAAATATATTTATTTTCCTTTAAAATTTTGTGTTTTTCGTTAAATTTGGAGTAGAACTTAATTACTGAAAGGGTTGTTATATAATGAACGGAAAGATTTTACAATTATTCTACGGAACGGTAATTGTTTTTGATTAGTTTTGTAAAATAAACTTTAAGAAACGACAAGGAAGTTATTTTTGTCAATAATAAAATTGTTATGAGCGAAATAAAAGAAGCAGTTGGATTACAGCCTTTGACTTTAACCGACGGTGCAGTGAAAGAATTAAAGAAAATAATGGAAGCACAGAATATTTCTGATGAGCACGGCTTGCGTATTGGCGTAAAAGGAGGAGGTTGTTCAGGATTTTCTTATTCTATGGGATTTGATGTTAAAAAAGAGAAGGACCAAGAATATATGATAAACGGGGTCAAAGTATATATGGAAAAAGCCCATGGTATATATCTATTAGGCATGGAAATAGATTGGGAAGATGGCCTTAATAACCGAGGGTTCTCTTTCAACAATCCCAATGCTACGGATACTTGTGGATGTGGAACTTCTTTTTCTGCCTAATATTGTAGGCTGAAAGGCGGAGGGGCAAAATGGCTAAAAGGCCTAGACACCTTCCGCCTCTCAGTTTATGACCCTCTATTTCTAATCTCACCTTTACTTTTATTCTATTCTTCTAAATTACCCATTATTTTTATTGCATTCCTTACGAAGGATTTATTATTACAGATACGCTTAAGGTCAAGGCGAAAATGCAATGAATATTTACTATTTTATGATGACTCTACCTAATTTTTGGATTTACCATTCAAAATTTACCACTTACCATTTACAACTTACCACTATTTATGTCACTTTTTTACTAATAAATATAAGCTTATTCTTTATAGATGAATTAATTTTAGTAACTTTGAGCCATATTTATATAGAAAAATAAGCAATTAATGAATAGTTTAGTCACTCAGCGTTTCGTAAAATGTATCAATCAGCTTAAATCAGACGGGGTAGTTCGTTCTATGCGACAATTTGCGATGTCCGTAGATTATTTACCGCAAAGTTTAAGTGAGATATTGAAAGAGCGAAGAGATGTAACGATTGAATTATTGCGAAAATCGGTAGAGGCTTATAAAATGAACCCTGTCTATATATATACGGGTAAAGGTCCGTTATTCATGACAGATGAAGATAATAAGAGTCTTCGAGTGTTGACAATTGTCACGAATTCTCAAGATGATGAAAGAATAGTCCATGTTCCCAGCCCTGCACAAACCGCCTATGCGAGTGAATTATCAAAGCCTGCATTTATCCAGGATTTACCCTCTTTCACTTTACCAGACTACAAATATAAAGTAGGGACGCATCGGTCATTTGACGTAGCAGGCGATAGTATGGAAACAACGCTATTTGAAGGAGACAAAGTGATATGTAGTTTTCTAGAACCAACCTTGTGGGAGACATCTATCAAAAATAGTTTTGTTTATGTGATAGTCACTCGTGGAGATATTTTAGTAAAAAGAGTCTATAATTATTTGAAAGATGAAAAGGAAATAGAGTTACATTCAGATAATTCCTTTTATGAGCCATATAGATTGAGTTTAGGAGATATTCGAGAAATATGGTATGTGCGCGCAAAGATTAGTCCTTTCCTTCCATCCCCTCAAAATATATCTAACATTTTGCGAGATGAAATGCAAGAATTGCGCAAACAATTGGGGAATCAGAATCGCATGATAGAACTCCTGAATGAAACGATGGAAAAGTTAGTTGAAAAATCCAAGTAGTTATAAAAAGAATTGGTCAGAGAAAGAAAAGAATTAATATATACAAATGAACATTTCATATATTAATTTGTATATATTAGAAATAAAAGTAATGCCATTATAAAATAAATGACCATTAATTTTTTTTAACAAAATAAGTTAACTACCTTTAGCCAACTACCTTTAAACAACCAGCTCACACAATTAGAAGACCTCAATTTCATTTTTTTAGAAAAAAAAGCTTGTAAAAATGAAAAAAAAGTACTAAAAATTAGTTTTTTTTCATTTTTTTCCTACATTTGCAAACTTTTTTAATTAAAGTACAGTTAGAATATATAGGAATTACTCCTAAAACTCTAGAAACTTCCCATGAACAAAAGTGTTATTCTAACACACCTACAAAATTAAAGCCTTGTATAGGCTATATCTATTCTAAGCAAACAATACAAAGAGAAAGGAAAAAGTATTTTGACAAAATTTTATTAAAAATATATTAAGTTATCTTTTTCTATTAATATGTAGAATTAGTAACATTTTATATGGTAAAATTTTCAACTCTTATCCATCGAGAATGAATCACTTTTGGCTAATACTGGCGATTTGATGATTATTAACGACATAAGATAAATAAATACAATATGTAAAAGGTTTATCTGGTTACTTATCCGTGACCCTAGTGACATAATTCTCGTCTTAGAATAAAAATTAATTTAAAACAAAATATAATATAAAAGTATGCGTGCGTTAGTTATTACCAATACGATTACTAGGAGAGACGAAAAGTCTCTAGAAAAGTACTTCAATGAAATTTCGAAGTATGAAGTACTTAGCCCCGAGCAAGAGTTGGAGCTATTTCAAAAAATAAAAACTGGCGACAAAGATTCGATACAAGCTATCGTCAATCACAATTTACGTTTCGTAGTTTCTGTATCTAAGCAATACCAAAATTTGGGATTGTCTTTAGGTGATTTAATCAACGAAGGTAATCTAGGATTAATCAAGGCCGCAGAGCGATTTGATGAGACAAAAGGGTTTAAGTTTATCTCTTATGCAGTATGGTGGATTAGACAATCCATTTTGCAAGCACTGAATGAAAAGTCAAGAAAAATCAGATTACCTTTGAATCACCAATCAAATGTATCTAAGATTATTTCAAAGCGGACAGAGTTGTTACAAATAATGGAAAGAGAACCGACTTTGGAAGAAATTGCAGAAGAAACTGGTTTTTCAGAAGAGGTTGTCAAGAAAAGCTTAGAATCTTACAAGAAGTGCCGGTCATTAGATGCACCAATTGACGAAGATGGCGATTCTTCTTTAGGAGGATTGATGGAAGACCATCAAATAGAAAGACCAGATACGAATTTAGCATACAGAGAATCAGTGAGTATTCAAGCATCTCAATTATTGAACTCATTGCCTCCGAGAGAAGCTTCTGTATTGAAGTTATTTTTTGGTATCGACAGAAAGTATCCAATGAACTTGGGAGACATTAGTGACCAGATGGGTATCAGTAGAGAAAGAGTTCGACAGATTAAAGATAGAGGATTAGATATGTTGAGAATGGCATCTAAGAAAATGGAAGTGGATTTTAGCTTAAACTAATCAAACAGATAGAATAATAAATAACTTAGAAAGTTATTGAATTTAAAGGTTATTTAAAAGTATAGTGTTTTTTGTGAATCACTCAGCTTTCTAATAACCTTTATTTTTTTTGTATCTTTACTTTTTTAATAATCAAAAATATAATTTATGGGCGGTCGTAGTATCAAAGTCAAAGTTGTTAAGGAGACATCAAAAAGTGTAACCGTAGAAATTGTGAGTCTTAATCGAAAAATGCCCGTACCAAAGGCAATTTTTGAGGAGCGAGTAGAAAGTGGAGAGTACACAGTTTTAAACCCAGAAGCATTAAAAGCCAATCAAGAAGACTAATAAAAGATTCGTTCTTTAAAAAGATATCAAATGCCTCAAACATTCAGTTGTTTGAGGCATTTTGCATTTAACCTACAAAAATTCCTTGCTTTCCTATTATTTTCTGATATTTAGGTTTGACTTACCAGGAACATGAAAATACACTTACATGCTCCTAGACGAAAATCAACTACAACATGAATACTAGAAAAGTATTACTCTGGTCGCTTACAGTTTCTCTAGGTGGCTTTTTATTTGGTTTTGACACCGCAGTTATTTCTGGTGCAGAACAAGCCATCCAAAAATTATGGAATCTAAGTGCCGCAGAGTTGGGGATTACAGTAGGGTCCGCGATTTTTGGAACCATCTTCGGTGCGTTGTTTGGCGGTATACCTACGGATAGGTTGGGACGTAAAAAGACCCTTTTTTGGATAGGTATATTGTTTTTATTATCAGCTTTAGGTTCTGCCTTTGCACCAGACAATATTACCCTGATGATTGCTAGAATTATTGGAGGGATAGGGATTGGCGCTTCATCGGTAGCCGCACCAGTATATATTTCTGAAATCGCACCCAAAGAAAAACGGGGACAATTGACTGCTTTATTTCAGTTTAACTTAGTCCTCGGAATTTTAGTCGCCTTTATCACCAACTATTATATCAATAAAACGGGGATTGGCGGAGAAAATGCTTGGCGATGGATGTTGGGCATTGAAGCAATACCAGCTATTGCCTTTGTTTTAATGATGATAAAAGTACCAAGGAGTCCGAGATGGTTAGTGGTGAAGGAAGGGAATATAGCAGAAGCTAAGGCCGTTTTAGCGGCAATTAATCCCAATACAGTCGAAGCTTCTTTAGCGGAGATACAAGCATCGGACGTGAAGCAGGGGGCAAGTATCAATGAATTCTTTTCTGGTAAATACAGATTACCCATCATTTTAGCCTTTTTATTGGCGTTTTTCAATCAAGCTTCGGGTATCAACGCCATTATTTATTATGCACCAAGAATATTCGAAGCAGCAGGTATGGATGCATCTAGTGGTTTATTACAAACGATAGGTATCGGTGCGGTCAATTTGACTTTCACCATGCTGGGCTTATACTTAATTGACAAAGCAGGTAGAAAAACTTTGATGATAATTGGGTCTATTGGGTATATTATTTCCTTAGCGATGATGTCTTCTTCGTTTTTCCAAGATTCGTTGAGTGGTTTGAGTTTTTGGGTTTTTGCCTTTATTGCCTCTCATGCGATTGGACAAGGGGCAGTTATTTGGGTATTTATATCCGAAATATTCCCGAATGAGGTTAGAGGTTCAGGAATGGCATTAGGAAGTGGAACGCATTGGGTTTTTGCTTGGATTATTACAACTATCTTCCCGTATTTCCAAAGTACTTATGGCGGTGGAAAAATATTTGCCTTTTTTGCTTTTATGATGGTTATTCAATTAATTTGGGTGTGGCGAATGATGCCAGAGACTAAAGGCGTGTCTTTGGAAGATTTGCAGAAACGATTAGCACCTAAGGCCTAGTAGGGGCAATCCCTTGTGGTTGCCCAATTAAGGTAAGGACAACCACAACTGCTCTTACAAGAGCTGGAATGCACGGCAAAGAAAAATGATATAGAAAATTTGTATGAAACTAAAAATTAAAAAAATGAAATTGTCTAAAGCAATCTTGCTACTGTTATGTTTTAGCACCCAATTCCTTTTTGCGCAAAGCAAAATTGAGCGAGTAGAGCCGCCTAATTGGTGGGTGGATATGAAGAACCCCGATTTACAATTAATGGTTTATGGGGAGAACATCGGAGATTTAAACCCATCTATCAATTACCAAGGAGTCCAAATAACTCAGGTTAGAAAAGTTCAAAACGCTAACTACCTGTTTTTAGATTTAGTCATTGATGAAACTGCTCGCGCAGGAAATTTTCCAATTACCTTCAAGCACCACGACGAAGTTGTCGCCACACATACTTACCAATTATTACCAAGAGAAAAAGATGGAGCAGCAATGCAAGGGTTTAATAATGAAGATGTGATGTATCTCATCACCCCTGACCGATATGCCAATGGTGACCCATCCAATGATGAGGTAGCAGGCATGCGAGAAAAATTAAACCGCGCGAATAAAGGCGGGCGACATGGAGGAGATATTGAAGGTATTCGTACCAGCTTAGATTATTTATCCGATATGGGATTTACAGCTATTTGGTTAAATCCATTATTGGAAAATGATATGGAAGTGTATTCTTATCATGGATATTCTACGACTGATTTTTATAAAGTAGACCCTCGTTTTGGTAGTAATGAAGATTACCGACGATTGAGCAAAGAAGCAAAGTCTAAAGGCATTAAGTTGATTATGGATATGATTGTCAATCACTGTGGGTCTTTCCACTGGTGGATGGACGATATGCCGATGGATGATTGGATTAATCAATGGCCATCGTATACGGGAAC
>CALJVJ010000335.1 GCA_937974625.1 uncultured Saprospiraceae bacterium | reverse complement strand
TTTAGCATTAAACCGGTCGTTGCCGAACCCGTAAAACTCACCGCATCCTGACAATCCAAATGCGTCAGCAAATCGCCGGTGCTGCCACAGACCAGCTGCAGTGCACCCTCAGGCAAAATGCCGGACTTGATAATGTGCTTAACCATTAACTCGGTGAGATAAGCCGTCTGACTTGCCGGTTTAACAATCGTTGGAACACCCGCCAGTATCATCGGCGCTAGCTTTTCCAACATGCCCCAACAAGGGAAATTGAAGGCGTTAATCTGCACCGCCACACCTTGAATCGGTGTGAAAATATGCTGCGCGGTAAACGTACCTTCGCGGGAGATTTGTTCTTGTGGGCCATCCAGCAACACATTGCTGTTGGGCATTTCGCGGCGACCTTTACCGGAAAATATAAATAAGGTGCTGAGCCCTCCTTCGATATCTACCCATGAGTCCGTGCGGGTTGCGCCGGTGGCTTTGGATAGCTCATAGAAGATCTCTTTGCGCTCCATCAAATACATCGCCAGCTCTTTGAGCATTAGTGCGCGTTGGTGGAAGGTGTACTCTCTTAAATTTGTCCCACCCACGATGCGCGCATAAGCATGCATATCGGCAAAATCCAATCCTTTACTGCTGATTTCAGCCACTTCAGTGCCGGTAATCGCATTCCTTAAAACAACTCCAGAGAATGAAGATTGATACCATTCGCCTTGTGCGTAGCTTTGTAGCTTCATTGGTGACCTTTTTGATGTGTTGATTTCCTAATCTGAGAATATGATACAAAATTTTTGAATAAAAATATATATCTGTATCACTTAAAATCAGATTCACACAACCAGCGAGGTATTTAACGCACAAAAAAATGGCAGCTTGATTTAACAAGACTGCCATTGCGTACCATATTGGGCATTGCGAAACATTGGAAAACGAAACATTGATTTGAATGAAATGGCTATTGATGTTGCAAACGAAATTCTGAACTTTGAAAGTAAATCTGCAAAATGGATTGCAAAAGATGCTCTTAAAGAATTACAAAAAGATGGTGTGAGGTTGTCAAATTATCCAAGAAAAAACAAAAAGAAAAATGAAAGGAAATAAATATATTGAAAGAGAAGGTAAGGCAGCAACGAAAATTTATGATAATAGAAGTTTGGAAAAAGATTTTAGAACGTTAAAATCAGTATTAAAAGAAGGGATGATTGTATTAGATGTTGGTTGTGGAACAGGTGCAATTTCAAAAGATGTAGCCAAAATTGTAGGAGACAATGGAAAAGTTATTGGAATTGATAATACCAAGAAATTTATCGAAAGTGGAAAAGAGTCTTACAAGAAGATTAATAATTTAAAATTAATACACTCAGATTTGTTTAGCTTTGAATCCGAGGAAAAGTTTGATTTAATAATAGCTGCACGAGTTTTACAATGGTTGACTCATCCTAAAGAAGCCTTAATTAAACTGAAAGGCCTACTAAAACCAAATGGACAAATATCAATACTGGATTACAATCATGAAAAATTAGAATGGCATCCTTCTCCTCCTAAATCAATGAAAACTTTTTATGATATATTCCTAAAATGGCGAAAAGATGCAGGTATGAATAATAAGATTGCAGAAGATTTATCGGCGCTAATGACCGAAGTTGGATTTCATTCAGTAGAAGTATTTAATTCAAACGAGTATTATGAAAGAGGCGACGAAAATTTTCAATCTAAAGTTGGAATTTGGTCAAAAGTAGCAGGATTAAATCAGATAGTTGAGGAAGGATATATAGAGAATGAATATAGGTTACAAGTGATTAAAGAATACGACGAATGGGTAAAGAAAGAAGCGATTTCAATGACGATGAAATTAAACGAGGTTCGAGGAAAAAAATTGAAAAAGTAGCAATATTGATAGCACGTTCAATAGTTTTAAAAGATAAAATGAGTTAATAATGGATGAACAATCCGTAGCAAATCTAGTAAAATCAACTCCTAAAAACGACGGGTTTTGGAGGTTTGAAGAGCAGGAAAAAAATATCGTTAAAGTCCAAAAAATGACGAATTACTATACAGAAGGTCATAATAAAATATTCTCTTATTACGGGCGGGACCTACCAGCTTCAACAAAGTGGTTTATTGGTTACACTGCTGTGTTATTAAACCCAGTTACAGGAGAAGTGTTTATGCAGGATTATGGAAGGTTTACTTTCTTATTGAAGCATTTGCCACTTCCTTATAATCGAAATCAGAAAATTCGTAGCCTTGATGGTGATTTTGATATTTCGATTATGGGAAAAGCGTGGAGTGGTTTTTACGGAGATGAAGATATAGATGAAGATGCATTAATGGTAAAACAAATTTATGAATTCACCAATAAATAATTTAATCACCCCTATGAAAAAGAATATTTTCACCATCACAATGCTAACAGTCGGCTTAACCCTAATAGGTTGTTCTAATAAAATAATCGAGTTAGCTGAAAACAAATTAAAGGTCGTAAACCGAACAATTACGGCAAGCAACCCAACTAAAAACACCCTTACTTTTAATAATAAAGAAGGAGTAGGCTTAGCCACCATCAAAGATATAGATTTTGAAGTTGGCACCATCGAAATAGATTTAAAAGGAGAAAATACCCCAGGAAGAAGCTTTGTAGGCATTGCCTTCAATATACAAAACGATTCTACCTACGAAGCTATCTATTTTAGGCCTTTTAATTTTCAATCCAAAGAACAAATAAGAAGGGAGCATTCGGTGCAATATATTAGTGTTCCAAAATATGACTGGAGGATTTTGAGAACAAATCACGAAGGGGAATTTGAAGCTGAATACGGCAGACAACCTTCACCTGAAGATTGGTTTGCCATAAAAATAAAGGTCGAGCCAACAAAAGTTTCTGTGTATGACAAAGCATCTGATAAGGAGTTATTAACAGTCAAAAGATTAGATAATCAAAAGTCCAATAAAATAGGACTGTGGATGGGCTACAACTCAAAAGGAGCATTTAGAAATCTAAGTATTACGAAATAGAAACCCTATTATTCCAAATAATAAAGTATATTGAGTTAAAAATTATCATGAAAAATTTATTTTTTTTAGCCATCTTTTTACTCTTAGGAGTTGATGTTGATGCTCAGCGCACTGCTTTAAGTGGTAAAATTACTGACCACCTAGGCAAAGGCATCAAAAAGGTAGAGCTATACCTTGATATGAAGCAGATTAAAGCATCTACGAACAGCCGAGGGAAGTATAGCTTTAAACATCAAAATAAATTCCAGCTCCTCACAGTTTATAGTCCAGCATATGGGTTTATCAATTGGAAATATAATGGCGAAAAGAAAATTGATTTTGTATTTCCGAAAGGTAATGAGCCCATAAAAAAAGAAGATTTTATGTCACTCGGGTATTCAAATCCATTACCCTCCAAAGAGCATAAAAAAAACGCCTACGCTAATTATGGTTCGATACTTGAAATATTAGATCATAGTTTCCCACAGGTACGAGTGGAGGGTCAGCAGATAATGATAGTCCGTAGAGGCATCAATGCCGTATTATTAGAAGACCCCTTAATACTTGTGAATGAAATACCTACAACTATAAGCACGCTCGAAACAATACCTACCCCAGAGGTTAAATCAATCAAGGTCATCAGTAAAGGTAGCGAAGCAGCAGTATATGGTTATAGAGGCATGAATGGGGTTATTCTAGTCGAATTAAAGGCTGCCGAGGATAGAAGTTAAGTTTATTGAGTTTGCCAGTTGAAGCAACAATCAACCTGAATAGGTTCTATATTTTCAATATGCGGAGTAAGCGAGTGAGTTAGATTGAAAACGTAAAGCATATTCGTGTTAAGGTACCTACCCGCCTCTCCTACCCCAACGCAACAAAACCCCTTGCATCACTTATAAAATACATTGAAATAATGTAACTTCCGCTCTATCTTAAAGTGAAAAATATGCAAGACACAAAAATGCGCAATTATATAAAAGCTGTAATAGAAAAAATGCCAGCGGACTGGTTAAATCTAACCACCCACCGATTAGATATTTTTAATGAAAAACTAGCTAAAACTGAGTTTGTAGCACAGTTCGAACGCCTATATAGGGACAATAATGCAGCAGCTGCAGCACTCCATGAATTACCGACGGCATTTGACTATATTCGATTAGGGCATCCATTGTCTTGTGTACTAGAATGGGCTATTGCTAACTTAAACGAGCTAAATCCAAAAAATGTAATCAGTTTTTCTTCAAAGACGATTGCTATTTTGGCCATTCTAAGAAAAAACTTATTAACTAATAAGCATACTCAAATTATTTATACGAGTGAATTACCTGAGTCTTTTGATATTGATATACTCAAGCGGGTGTATGGGTATCAATTTGACTTAAAGCAGGTAGCATCAATAGCCGAGACTCCTTCATTTAATGGAAGCAGTATTTTCATTTCCAATCAAGCTGAAATTGGTAATTTTAAGCTACCGTCAAATATTGACTTTTTCATCAGTATTCATGCAGACCTTGGAAGTGTTGTATTGGTAAATGGACCACAAAATGAGCCGTATATCTCAGAAATTCAGCATGTTCGAAGAAGAGAGACTGTTGCTATGACGCCAGCCAATTGTTTGGCTGCCTTAAAGTCGATAATAGGTCAAGCTGCCGATACGCCAAAAAGTATGGTCGAGACCAACAAAACACTAGTATTAAACGAGATTAAAGCAATTACGGGAACGAATACAAGCGCCTTATTAGGTTCTAGTGGTCTATCTATCCAATATGCGATTATGATGGGGCTGATTGACGATGCTTTAGAAAAGCATGAGGGAAAGGGCATCAAAATTATCATTCCACCAAATTGTTACGGTGGAACAAATGACCAAGCAAGACGAGTAGCAGCCTGCATTGATAAGGTAGAGGTTTTGGATTTGCCCGTAGATGGGGAAAACGATATGGTAAATAGTATAGATACTATTTTAGAGGAAATAGCAGACCAAGAAGTAGTCCCTTACATTATTGCTGAAATTCCGACCAACCCAAGAGTAGAAGTACCAGATTTGATAAAATTAGAAGCTGTTTTAAGAAAAAAACGGAAAGCTAAAAATGGTCAATTGGCTATCGACCCTGTTTTTATTTTGGACCAAACATTTTGTCCAAATGTTCATTTTTTAGGAGCGGGAGAAATACTCTCGACGGTTAGGACAATCGCCTATGTTAGTGGCTCGAAATTTCCGAGTGGCGGACTAGTAACTGCTGGCTACTGTGTCGGAAATAAAAAGACGGAAGCTTTAATGAAAAAGATAGAATTGCACCTACAACTTTGCGATAACGAAGCGACCAATTTTCAAATTGATGTTTTAGCCAAACAAATGCCTTCTATGAAAGAAAGAATTCAGGAGGCCTATAAAAATACTCAGGAATTTGTAGACTATATCAAAGAGACTTTACCTGCGGCAAAAATCAATTTTGTCTCTCAAGCATTGGCTAAACAAGGGTTTACGCCCTCCGTATTTTCCCTAAATCTCCCCACTAAAGGAGCTTCGGAAGCAGCAAAAGAAGCCTATAAAAGAAAATTAAATCATAAATTAATCGATTTAATGATTACAAAAATCCCTCATGAAAGCAAGCATTGTGTCAGTTATGGGCAGTTAAAGGGCTGTTATTGGACCATACCTGCCACCTCCACTCAAGGAACAACTAAAGAAGGCGACAAAGATTACATAGTCCGAGTCTCCCTTTCTCCAAATATGGATATTGAATTGCATAAAAAGGTATTTTTAGATTTTGTTGAGCAGATTTGACGGTACTGCGTACACCAATTATCTATAGACCTACCGTAAGCAAACAAATAGTCCATCACTAAAAATGGTGCTGTACGTACTAACTATTGGTAAAATAAAAAAGCTATGGATAAAACAAGTAGGAGAAAAACCATTATAATAACTGGAGCAGCGGGGGGAATAGGACAAGGGCTTTCCAAACACATGGCGTCGCTTGGTTGGAAAGTAGGTATGATAGATATCAATCCAATAATTAAGGAAATTGCCCAAGCAATAGATGACACAATGGTGATGCCAGTTGTTTGCGATATTCGAGATAGCGCTCAAGTAGATGCAGTCATAACGCGTATCGAGGATACCTTAGGACCTATTGATGCCCTAGTCAATAATGCGGGTATTGTGGCAAATATTGCACCAATCGCTAAAATGAAGGATAATCGCTGGGCAAACGAATTGGCAGTCAATTTATCCGCTGCTTTTTATTTTATTCGGAATCTAGCACCCAAAATGGCAGAAAAAGGATGGGGTCGAATTATAAACGTTTCTTCTGCAGCAGCGCGTTCTGGCTTACCCGCACAAATAGGGTATGCAAGTACTAAGTCTGCACTTTGGGGAGTGACTAGCACAACCGCCGCAGAATTCGGAAGCAAAGGCGTAACCTGCAACTCTATATTGCCAGGAGTCATAGCCACCCCTACCGTTTTGTCTATGCCCGCTCATATACAAGAAGGCGTAAAAAAGGCCAGTGTACTTGGGCGTTTTGGAGAAATAGAAGAGATTGCTCACCTAGTCGCTTTTTTATGTTCTGAAAAAGCAGGTTTTATAACAGGAGCAGAAATAGATATAGATGGAGGCTATCGACTGAATAATACTTCGCTTACTTAGCACCCCGAACCCATTCAATAAGATTAAACAGCTTTAAACAATCAACATGGATAAACAGCTAAATAATCAAGAGGCCCTCAATTTTGACCCCGATGCACTTAGAAAAAAATATAAAGAAGAGCGAGACAAGCGGATTCGCAAGGATGGAAACAATCAGTATAAAGAGATAGCAGGAGAATTTTCAAATTATATAGATGACCCCTATGTCAAAGAAAAAATTGTTAGACCACCACTCCACGATGAAGTAGAAGTAGTAGTCATTGGAGGTGGATTTGCAGGACTTTTAGCGGTAGGTAGACTTAAAGAAGTCGGCATAAAAAATGTGCGAATCATAGAAAAAGGAGGAGATATAGGAGGTACTTGGTATTGGAATCGATATCCCGGCGCAGCCTGTGATACAGAAGCCTACATCTATCTACCCTTATGTGAGGAACTGAATTATATGCCAAAATCCAAATATGCCTATGCTTCAGAAATTTTTGCCCATTGTAAAAGGATAGCCAATCATTATAATATTTATGATAATGCTTGTCTCCAAACCGAAGTTACAGATATGGAATGGGAGGCGTCTACTAGTCGGTGGTTGATAAAAACCAACCAGCAGGATGCGATGCGAGCAAAATTTGTCATTATGTGTAATGGCCCATTTAATAGACCCAAATTACCAGGTATCCAAGGTATCTCTACTTATAAAGGGCATACTTTTCATACAAGTAGATGGGACTACAGCTATACAGGTGGAGATGCGAAAGGAAATTTAAATAAACTTAAAGATAAAAAAGTTGCCATTATTGGAACAGGGGCCACCAGTATTCAATGTATTCCACACTTAGCAGCATCTGCTAAAGAATTATATGTATTTCAGCGAACCCCATCCTCTATAGATGTCAGGGACAATCGTCCGACCGACCCCGAATGGGTAAAAAATCTCCAACCAGGTTGGCAGAAAGAACGGATGGACAATTTTAATGAAGCCACCTCAGGAAAGATAGTAGAAAAGGATTTGGTGATGGATGGATGGACAGAAATTATCGGAAGTTTAGTCTCCTTAGCAAAATTTCGTGGGACAGAAATTAACCCTGCGGAAATACCAAGGCTTATGGAATTAGCTGATTTCAAAAAAATGGAATCCATCAGAGCTAGAGTGGATAGTATCGTAAAAGACCCTAAAACAGCGGAAGCCCTTAAGCCCTATTACCGACAATTCTGTAAAAGGCCATGTTTCCATGATGAATACCTCCCTACTTTTAATCGGCCCAATGTTTTTTTAATTGATACCGATGGAAAAGGGGTACAGTCTATTAATGAGCAAGGCATTCTTGTAGAGGGTCAATTATATGAAGTCGATTGCATCATTTTTGCGACAGGCTTTGAAGTAGGTACAGGTTATACCAGAAGAGCAGGATATGACCCTATTGGCAAAAATGGAATATCACTCAGTCAAAAATGGGCCAATGGTATTCGAACGCTTCACAGCTTTCATGTCCATGATTTTCCAAATATGTTTGTCATTGGGCATGCACATGGAGGGTATACGACCAGTTATACCCATTGCTTTGATGTAAAAGCCAAACATTTAAGTTATATCATTGGGGAATGTTTAAAAAAAGGAATGAAAGAGATAGAAGTTACTCCCGAAGCAGAACAAGCTTGGGTGGATGAAATCATACGAGTCCACAGAAATCAGGAAGCATTTCAGGCAGCCTGCACTCCAGGATATTATAATAATGAAGGTAATCCTAGTCAATTAGCTGCACAAAATTCTGCCTATGGAAAAGGGCCAATTGCTTATTTCGAAAAACTGGATGCTTGGCGCGAAGAAGGCAGTATGAAAGGACTGAAGTTAAGCTAATTACTTGATGTTTCATCCAAAACGAGTACTTGAAAGCCGAACTTAAATCATTCAGTTTGTCCTATTTATACTAATCACTAAACCCGTCTATAGTTTATCATTAAACTACAACTCTAAAGCCAACATAAGTACAAAATTTTTAAAGATTCTGCCATTCACCGTTATTTTTCTACCATTCACCGAATTTGTAGTCATTCACCTCTACTTTTTTTAAATATTTTTTGCTTAAATATAGATTATGTCTGATGTTTGTAATAAATAAATAATTGGTTATATATTTTAAATCTATAAAAAGAGATATAATATATGTAAAATTAATTTTCCGATTTCAAGTGAACTCAAAACTTCCCCCTTCTCTCGATATTATAACAAAATTTTAGAAAATCGATGTCTAGTTGATTAGTGTTTTCAGGTGGAAATGACAATCAATAGATATTCATTCTTATGCTCAATGTGAGCAATAGTTATCTTTCTTAGGTATGGTCTTAAGACAGCATTAGACACTATTGTCTCCTAATTAATATAACCAATTTAGAGCAAAAAAAACTTAAAAAAACATTTATTAACTTTTAACAACAAAACTATGTTTAAAATTAAATTTACCTTTTTATTATTGCTATTTTTTATAGGAACCACAACAATTCAGGCACAACAAAAGTGGACTTATATGGTCTATTTATTTGGCTCTGACCTCGAAGGAGGATTTGAAAAAAATGGCGGGCAGTATGGAAATGCAGGGACAAATGACCTCGCTGAAATGATGCAGGCAGGCTCAACTAACAATGTAAATGTAATTGTTACCACAGGAGGTGTAGACAAAGATGGATGGCGAGAAATCAAAAGATGGAAAATTGAAAACGGTCAGCAAGTACCTATTCCATTTAATGCGCCGAATAATAGAATGGCGGACCCTAACAACCTAACGGAATTCATTAATTGGGCGACATCCAATTATCCAGCAGAGAATTATGTATTAGACTTATGGAATCATGGTTCTGATATACAAGGCTATGGCGGGGACGAAGTCAAAGGAAACAACCACGAGAGTTTTAAAATACCTCAATTAAAGCAAGCTATCCAAAGTTCTAACTTCATTTCGCAAGGGAAAAAGTTTGAAATTGTAGGATTTGATGCTTGTCTAATGGCGAATCTAGAAGTACACAATGCGATGAAAACCTTCGCCAATTATATTGTTTCTTCTGAGCAATTGGAACCTGGTCACGGGTGGGATTATGACCCTATCATCAGAGCAATGGAAAACGGGTCTGCATCAGATGGAGTGGCTCTAGGAAGAGTAATTGCAGATGGTTTTTTAGCACAAGCAAACCAACAGCAGCAGAATCAGGTAACTTTATCAGTCGTAGAAGCAGCTAAAATTGACAACATTGTTTCAAAAGTCGAAAGCTTATTAAGTGCTGTGGGTACAGCAGGAACCGCTGATTTACAAGCAGCGAGAGCTCGGTCAGAAGATTATGCTTCTACTTCTACAGGCACAGATGCCGCTAATAATCATGATGTGGTAGATATTGTCCATTTAGCTCAAAACCTAAAGGCAACAAATAGTGCCTATACAAGTGCAGCAGATGCCGTAATAAGTGCAATAAATGATGCCGTAAAGTATACCGTAAAAGATAGTCAACAACCGAATTCTAATGGTCTTACGCTATTTGTTCCTCATAAACTATTTGGTTCTCAAGGAGGCTTACAAACCGTATTTAGTGAATATTATAATGATTTAAATTTTTCTGCACCAATAAAGGATTTTGTAAAAAAATATTCAGAAATGGCTAGCTCTAATGAAAATGGAGCACCAGAAGGAGAAACTGCAGACCCAAACCAAGATTATGACGATTGGGAATATGTAGATGGAGATTTAGGAAGGACACCAGTTGCTAAAAGTAGAAATAGTGAGGATAAGCAAGTAGCCAGAGCAATTGTTACTGACCCAAGCGATTTAGAAACAGTCCGTGTACTATTAATAGAAAAGAATGCATTAGAAGACGAAAATGATTTTTTAACATTAGGGGCAGTACTTCCAGATAATTTAAGATATGCTGCAGATGGAAGATTATTAATAGAATATGAATGGGACCAAGAATGGTTAGGTATAGGTGGACATCCAGTAAATATCCAGAATATTAAACAAACGACAAACAGTGATGGTCGCTTATTACCAACTGGTATTACAGGAGCAGGAAATACTAATCTAGAGCTAACTAGAGGAGATGGAATGATTACCACGATTACCGTACCTGCTGTATTAAACCCAGGTGAAGATTTCTTTGGTAGAGATATTTACATCAACTATGTATTAACGGATAATGGTTATGAGTTAGTTAGTATTATTCCACAAAGAGAAGAAGGTCAACCAAACCAAGGGCAAAAAGAACGAATCACCTTAAAAGCAGGAGATAGAGTCATGTTGTTATATGATGGTTTCAATGAGGTTAAAGATGATTTATTTGATGCAGTTTCACCTGATGCAGTATTCACTATAGAAAATGGAAATAGCGACCTTAAATTAGAACCTATTTTATTACCGCTTGGTACTGAATATAGAATTGCTTTTGAATTAATTGATTTCTCTCAAAATAATACTATCGTCTATGATAACAGAAATTTTGTAACCTCTGATATCATGTTAGGCAATGTAGTAGCTAATGGAAGTGCCACTAGTATGGATGTTTGTACAGGTGATGGAAAGAGTGATATTATCACCTTCAGTTTAGCAGATTGCAATACAGAAAATACTGCTTACATTATTACAACTGACCAAGATATTATCTTAGGGCGAAGTTATGGAAAGATGGAATTTGAAGGTTCTCCGGTCTACAACTTTAGAGTATACGCAGTAGCTTACTATGGTGACTTAACCATTAACCATGGAGAGAATATAAATACAGGTGAATTAGCAACAAGTGACTTTATCTTATCTCCTAATTTTGTATCCATCAACGTTACTGACAATTGTAATAGTTTACAAGGAAGTTTAAATACAGAAAGTAAAGAATTTAAGCCAACTAATAGTTATTTGACAAATGCAAGGTTCCAATTAGAAAGTACCAAAACGGAAAACATTAGTTACATAACAGATTTAATCAAGAGTAGTAATATTGAGTTAAAACCTAACTCCACTATAGCTTATCCTAATCCAGCGTCTGACTTTATCAATATTGAATTAAGTCAATACTTGGGTAAAAAGGCTGATATTACCCTACTAAATATTTTAGGGCAAACAGTTGAGCAGATAAAGTTGTCCGAAGTCGATAGATCTACCACATCTATAAACTTACAGTCCATTGAATCGGGGGTCTACCTAGTTCGAATTGAAGTAGAAGGATTATTGATGGATAGTCATAAGTTTGTGAAAGAATAATTAAAATTAGTCTAATATAATAGAGGCATTCAATAGATAATGCTATGAAACAATCAATAGGTAGCCATCCATTAGCAATAATGGGTGGCTCTTTTATTTCAATGAAATTGAACTCGACAAAGTAATAGAAAAATAAGTTTTTAGGAAAAGAAAAGCATTAGTCTAGTTAAAAGGCAGCTATATATTTTATTAGGTAGATATGGCTATAATCGGTAAATCATCACATTCTATTCAGCCATATAATTCCATTAAAGAATTGGCTAAATATTTGCGAGGAATAAGTATAGAAAATAATCATTCCCTAGGTATTTAATCAACTTTTCATAAGTTAAAAACTTATGTCTTCTCCCTATTTGCCCCTGTCAAATAGCAATGTAATCTAGATTATCTACCAAGCTTATATAGTAACGATAATCCTAATAAAGATGAATGCCTTTTTTAGTAAAACATTGATTTTAATTTCCCTAAATCTAGTTTTAGGAATTTCGATTAGTTATGGGCAAGAAACCTTTAGCATTCCAGCAGCAGAAGACTTTATTACTATCCCAGAAGATTTTTTTCTAAGTTATGAAGACCCAACCAACCAACTTACCTTTGAACAAATCAGACAGACAGATTTTCAAGAGCAGTTTAAACCTTTCCAAACGAATACAGACTTTGAATCGCCTTCAAAAAATGCTAGATGGGTTACCTTTAAACTAAAAGGCACTGTCTTGTTAAATAAGAAATGGATTTTAGAAATTCCTACTAATACGGTCCCATATATTGATGTTTATATCGTCGAATCCAGTAGTGGAAAAGTATCTTCCTATAACGTTGGTAACAATCGGCCGATGGCCAATAAGATGATACGACATAAAAATTTCTTATTTGACCTACCACTCCATCAGGAAGAAATTCAGGTATATGCCAAATACAGGGTTACGGCTAATGCACCTTTCGTTTTTTGGCTAAAGACCAACAGCTATATGCTTAGGTATTCAAATAAAGAATATATTCTATTAGGTGTTTTTTACGGTATACTATTCATCATGGGCGTTTATAATTTATTCCTATTTTTGATGGCTAGGGAAAGAATCAGTCTTTACTTTACGATATACGTTTTTAGTAGTATACTGCTCACAGCAGTAACGGACGGCTTAGGGTTTCAATATTTATGGCCCCGTAATCCGAGCATCAATCCTATTTTATCCAAGATAGCACCCCATCTTTATATTGGTAGCCTACTATTTTATGTGGCGGCTTTTCTTAGGTTAGAAAAAACACAAAAGAAATTCTTTCATATTATTTTGTTTATTTCAGTAGGCATCCTAATAGTCAATTTATTTCAGGCAGAAACCAATTGGGCATCCAATATTATCTCTTATTTGTTGCCAATAATTTTAATTTATATCGCTAATATTGTAAGTATAAAACAAGGGTTTAAACCTGCAAAGTTCTTGCTATTAGGACAAACATTTATTTTAATAAGTTTGGGCATCATTTTTCTAAGAAAATTTGGATTGATAGATTATTCCATGATAAGTCCTTTACAATTAATCCTAATTGTGTATGCCTTGAATATTGCGCTTGTAATTGAAGTCCTTTTATTTTCTATAGCTCAAACCAATAAGCTTAAATTTTATCAACTCCAAAAGGAAAAGACACTAATAGCAAGTGAAAAACGCTTCAGAAATATTTTTGAAAGTTGCTTTGATGCCATTTTGGTTTATGATACTCAAAACAAAAAGATAATAGATGCAAATGAAAGTGCACTTCAGCTATTTCAAAAAGATAAAATACAATTGAAACAAACGGTCATCGAAAATATAATTGATTTTAATCCAGTCACTAGAAATAACATCCAATTACCATTATCCAATAATTTTTTAAATAAAAAAGGAAAATTAGAATTTGAAACCACAGGTCAAAAAACAAATGGAGCTACAATTGATTGTGAAGTGTCCTTATCCGTAATGGAGAAAGAACAGCAAGAACTAATGGTAATTACTATTAATGATAGTAGCGAGCGAAAAAAAGCAAAAAGAGCACTAAATCAAAAAGTGCTAGAAATTACCCAAAAGAAAGAAGAATTAGAACGCTATATTGCTTCTAATTCTGAGTTAAAAAGTTTTGCCTACGTGGTTTCCCATGATATGAAACAACCACTTAGAACCATCAGCAGTTTTTCTTCCTTATTGGGTACTCATTTAGAGAAAAAAGGAATAGTCGATGAAGATAGTAAAGCATACCTGAAATTTATCAAGAAAGGAGTTAACAACATGCAAACCCTGATACATGATTTATTGGAGCATGCTAAAATTACAGCTTCAGGAGATTTACAATTTGAAACCAACAACCTGAATGATTTATTACAAGTAGTCAAACTTAATTTAAACCAACAAATTAGTGAAAACAAGGTACAGTTAAACATCCATCCACTTCCTGAAGAACTGGCTATTAGTAGGGTCAAAATAAATCAATTATTTCAAAATTTAATTTCCAATGCGATTAAATTCCGCAAAAAAGATGGGCCTTGTATTATCTCTGTGCGAGGAGCGGAAAAAGCAAATCATTGGGAATTTCAAGTTGAAGATAACGGGATAGGAATCGCCACAAAATACCATGATAAAGTCTTCCAGTTATTTAAGAAATTACATACTCAATCAGAATATAAAGGTAGTGGTGTAGGACTTGCCACCTGTAAAAAGGTCGTAGAACTTCATGGTGGGACGATGGGAATAAATTCCAAAGAAGGGGAAGGAACTACTTTTCATTTTACCATTCTAAAAAACCTGGATAAGACAACAGCATTGCCACAGCAATTAGTAGAAGCGAATTAAGGCATAATCCGTTTTAACAATAAAAATAGATAGCTAAGAGTTACCCTAAAATAAAGAATAAGTCTATCTTGTCGGCTCACCCATCTTTAACAAAATATGGAAGCTTCCTTTTTAACATCTGTAGTCCTACCAGCCTCTCTATTCATCATCATGCTTGGAATGGGCTTATCATTGGTTGTTGACGATTTTAAAAGAATCGGGCTATACCCCAAAGCCACTTTAATTGGCTTAACCAATCAATTAATCATCCTTCCTTTAGTCGCTTTTGGCATTGTCTCTTTATTAAATTTGGCGCCAATGGTGGCAGTAGGTTTTATGCTTTTGGCAGCCTGTCCAGGAGGCACTACTTCCAATTTGATAACATTTATGAGTCGAGGAGACACGGCATTGTCCATTACCCTTACCGCCATATGTAGCTTTATTTCTGTGGTAACTATACCCTTAATTGTCACTTATGCTTTACTGCATTTTATAGGAGATACCCAAACCATTGAACTACCATTTTTAAAAACCATTGTCCAAATTCTAGTAATTACTATCATTCCTGTCTCCATTGGCATGGCAATTAGGCACTTCTTTCCTAATTTCGCCAAAAGAATGGACAAACCCACAAGAATTTTCAGTACCGTCATTTTTGTACTCATAGTGGTAAGTATCATTGCAACCAATTTAGACGTCATCAAAAATCACTTTATAGAATTTGCAGGCATTAGTCTTTTGTTAAATATTACCACGATGGGTATTGGTTTTTTTAGTGCCAAATTTTTTGACTTAAATTTGCCTCAACGAATTACTATCGCCATAGAATCTGGTGTTCAGAATGGTACATTAGCGATTGTCATTGCCTCTAGTATTTTACAACAAAGTGAGCTGTCTACTCCAGCTGCTATATATAGCTTAAATATGTTTCTTACAGGAGGATTCATGATGTGGTATTTTGGACGAGGAAAAAATGAGAATTTGTCATTGAATGATAAATGATGAATTGAAAATTTAAATCAAAGGTATAATGCTCAATCTATCTGCGGACGTTATCGAAAATATTTTGACACCTGCCAAAATTATTGCAGAAGTCAAAGCTGGAATCATAAAATTTGAATCAGGACTTTATGAGGTGCCTACTCGCTTACATTTGGAAAGTAGAGGTATTACCAATTTAGTGATGCCTGCAACAGGGAAAGATTATTTTTGCACCAAACTAGTTTCAGTTGTTCCATCCAATCCAAAACGAGGATTACCTTTTGTTGTAGGAACGGTAGTTTTGAGCAAAATGGAAACAGGGGAAACCGTTGCTTTAATGGATGCCCCCATGATTACGGCTTTGCGAACGGCGGCAGTCGGTGCTTTAGGTTTGGATTTGATAACAGATAAAAACGTCGAAAGTATAGGGGTCATAGGTTTAGGAGTACAAGGGATTTGGCAAACCATTTTTGCGAATGCTATTCGCCCAATAAAACAAGTTTATTGCTATACTAGAACAAAAGCAAAATTTGATTTTTATAAAAAGAAGGTATTGGAAAAATGCCCTCATTTAACGATAAATTGGTGTGATTCAGCAGATGAAGTTGTGCAAAAAACCAGTGTCTTATACGCCTGTACAACTTCTTCCACACCCATTTTCTCAGACCGTGAAGATTGGATAAAAAACAAGCGATTTATTAGTGTGGGTTCTTTTCAAAAAAACATGCAAGAATTGCCTGATTCTGTTTATAAAAATGCAGATATCTTAGTGATTGATTCTCCTGCTGCCACCCATGAAGTTGGAGACGTGATTAATACCATTAAAAATGGGTATGTAGAAAAGAAAGACGTTTTTACCCTTGGTAAAGTTTATACAGGAAAACGTACACTTCGCTCGACCCAAAATGTAGTCTTTAAATCAGTAGGCATGGCAGCCTTTGATTTAGCATTAGCCGCTGCCATTTATGAAAAAGTGAAAAATTAATATGGATAAGTTACTACAAGATTTTAATTATCAGGCGCCTGATAGTTTTACAAAAATCACCACCATAGACATGCATACAGGCGGTGAACCCTTGCGGATTCCAGTGGCAGGTCTACCAAAAATTGAGGGCAATTCCGTTTTAGAAAAACGCCGTTTTTTCAAAGACAACTATGACTATATTCGAACGGGACTAATGTTTGAGCCACGTGGACATGCGGATATGTATGGCGCTATTATGTCTGACCCAAGTTCACCTGATGCAGATTTTGACGTCTTTTTTATTCATAATGAAGGCTATTCGACAATGTGTGGTCATGCCGTCTTAGCTTTGACCAAATTTGCTTTTGAGACCAATTTATTACCCAACAAAACTGACAATAAACTAACCTTAAACGTGCCTTGTGGGACAATATACGCAGAAGCAAAAATAGTCGATGGCATCGTCGTCGAAAGTACCTTTATCAACGTCCCTTCCTATTTGTACTATAAAGATAAAACAGTAGAAGTCGAGGGCATAGGAAAAGTTACTTTTGATGTCGCATTCGGAGGAGCTTATTACGCTTTTGTAGAAGCCGCCTCTGTTGGTCTAAAAATGACTCCCGATTATTATAATCAGTTGATTGATTACGGTAGAAGAATAAAATATGCCGTAATGGATAATTTTGAGGTTAAACATCCCATCGAAGCAGATTTGAGTTTTTTGTATGGCACTATTTTTACTGGAAAACCCGAAAATAACGCTCATCATTCTCGCAACGTTTGTATTTTTGCAGAAGGCGAAGTTGATAGGTCGGCCACGGGTTCAGGCGTAAGTGCTAGAGCGGGTTTGCACTTTTCAAAAGGAACATTAGCTTTGCATCAACCAATTACGATTGAAAGTATTTTGGGCAGTACCATGACGGTCGAGGCTATTGAGAAAACGGACTTTCACGGTTACGAAGCGGTGATACCGAAAGTAAGCGGTGCGGCAAGTTTTGTTGGAAAAAATGAATTTTGGTTTTCACCAAGCGACCCTTATAACAAAGGGTTTATTTTTAGATAATTTTTAGTGACAGATAGGGCTATTCAAACACCCTTAATCAAACATATGGAAAATATAATAGTCATCGGCGGTGGATTAATGGGGACTTCTGTCACCTGGAAATTAGCAGAACAAGGAGAAAAAGTAGTCTTACTCGAACAGCAATCAGAAAGTTATGACAATGGCTCAAGTTATGGCGCAGCGAGAATTTCTCGAAGTTTGGGCCCTAAAAAGGATATTTTTTCCTTTGTACACAATAGAACCGTCAAAGAAGTTGGGAAGCTTATTGAATTTTTGAATACCGAGACAACTACTAAAAATCATGCAATGGAAGATGTGTACAGTACTTCGCCTGTATCCTATCTTTATAAAAAAGACCAGTATGATGCCATCAGAAAGTTACGGTATAAAAAGCAGCGTTACGACTACAGAAGAGCTTCTGGAAACTCCGCTTTTAGAAAATTTGGCGTCACCTTAAAAGAGGACGAGATACTAGTAAGAGAATACAAAACACACTCAGGCACTATCAACCCTTCTGCCTTGTTAGAGAAACTCCGATTGGGCATTAATAAAAAAGGTGGTCAAGTTAAATTCAACACCAAAGTGGTCAAGTTGGTCAAAAAAGAAGGTGTTTTTGAAATCGAGGTTTTAAACGGCAAGACGAACAAAAAAACGACTATTAAAGCTAAGAAAGTAGTGGTCGCCGCAGGGCCTTATACCGTTTCGGTATTAAAAGATTTTGCACCGTATTTTAATAGAATTATTACACCAAAGAGAGTTTTATTAGCTTATTATAAAATTGCGGATGAACGATTCCAACAATTATCAGAATTAGAAATAAAAAGCATCTTTGCGGCGCAACCGATGTTTTCCCAAATTGGCAAAGAATATTTTTCTATGGTTGAAAGAGTAGAAGATAATGGTTCGCCAATAATCAAAGCAGGTGGTCATCAAATCCGTAGAAACATTCTAGATTTAGATAAAGTTTGGGACTTAGCACCTCGAAAAAAAGAGTTGAAGTGGATTAAGAAAAAATTCAGAAAGTATATGGAGATGCTAGAAATCTTTCTGAAAAAGAAAGAAATAGAACTAGTCGATGCCTATAATTGTGTCTATTCAGAGACTAGAACTAAAGTACCTTTAGTGACCCATATCAAAAATCAATTTGGGGCTTTGGATAGAGACATCGTGGTGATTGGAGGGATGTCAGGTGTGGGCGCAAAAGGATGCCTAGGTTATGGTGTCATCGGTGCTAATTTAATCACAGGCAATGCTGGTGAATCTAGTAAAATATACAAAAGGGCGGTCCGAAAATTTGGTAGTCCAGGTAATCGATTATGGACTAAAAGACCAAGAAGAGGGCGGTTATTTTAATCAAAAAAAACAGATGCGAATAAAAGAAGCGGTTATTCTAATTTTTTTGGCAATACTAATCTTTTTAAGTGCCTGTAGAAATGATGAAATTTTTAAAAACTACAAAATAAAAGAATTTAAATTTCAAGGGCGGGATGCAAAGATTGTATTTCCAAACAAGCAGCATAAAAATAATCTATGGATTTGGAGGGCACGATTTTGGGGGCATGAACCACAATTAGATAAGGCGCTATTGGCGGAAGGATTCCATTTAGTTTATGTAGATGTTGCTGATTTATTTGGCAATACGGAGGCCATAGAAATATGGAATCAATTCTATACTTTTTGTACGGAAAAATATCAGCTCAATCCAAAAGTTGTCCTAGAAGGAATGAGTCGTGGTGGATTAATTATTTATAACTGGGCTGGTAAAAATACAGACAAGATTTATTGTATATATGCCGATGCTCCCGTTTGTGATATAAAAAGCTGGCCAGGTGGATTATTTAAGGGAAAAGGGAGTCCAGAATCATGGAAAACTTGTTTAGCTGCATATGGCTTAGATAGCTTATCTGTAAAAGATTTAGAAGATACCCCCATCAATAATTGTGTGCCTATAGCCAAAGCAGGAATACCTGTTTTACATGTTTATGGCGCTGCTGATTTAGTGGTTCCTTATGAAGAAAATACAGCATTATTGGCAGAAAAATTTAAATCGGCAGGTGGTTCCATTCAATTAATCGGTAAAGAAGGAGTAGGACATCATCCTCATTCTTTAAAAGACCCAACACCTATTGTCGATTTTATTATGGATAGTATTGATAGTGATACAAAATAATGAATCCCCTAAAAGCAAAAGCCGCTTATCAAAGAAAGATAAGCGGCTTTTGTATTTTAGGAACCAAGTCCAATTATTTTTTATTTTTCTTGCCTTTCTTACCTCTTTTCCCCTTTTTTCCTTTCTTCCCCTTTGGCAAATTCTGATAAGTTTCCAATTGAGCAGGCGTTAGAATAGTTGCCAATTGAGCTTCATAAGCTGCCTTATCTTCCTTTTTACTACCTTTCAAAGCCTTTCTTTCTTCTTTAGATAAGCTTTTCCAGTCATTCCCTTTCTGATTAGCTGTTGCTCTATTTAGGATTAAATCATAAACTGCTGCTTGTTGATTGGCATCTAAGGCTAATTGTTCCGTCAAGCGTTCAGTTTGTTTTTGCGCTCTTTCAGCAGGTGCAGCCTTTTGACGGTTACCTTTATTCTTTTTACCTTGTCCTTTCTGAACTTGGCCTCTTTTATGCGCTCCTCTTTCGCCTTTCTCCACTTTTTCACCTTGTCCTTTTCTGCCTTTTGGCAAATTTTGATAAGTTTCCAATTGAGCAGGAGTCAAGATAGCTGCTACGCTATTATCAAATGCGGCTTTAGCAGTTTTTCGTTCTGCCTTTACGGCATCTCGTTCCGCTTGGTCCAAATCTTTCATTTTTTCACCATCCGCTTTTCGATTTTGATGACGGTCGATAAATAAATCATATAACTGTGATTGTTGGTCTGCGGATAAATTTAATTGTTCCGTCAAACGGTCAACTTGTTTTTGTGCCCTTGCTTCTGGATTTCCACCACCTCTTTGTGCATGAACTAAAAGAGTAGCTACTAATAAAAAGGATAACAAAATTAATTTCTTCATGGTCAATTATTTTTTGGATGAATAAATTGTTTATATCCTTTAGACTGTTTTTTTTCTAAAAAGCTTTCATTCAAAATGTTAAATCGAGTTAAAGAATTATTAAAACAATAGGCAAGTAATTTAGGTAACAATATAACTAATTGATAATCAGACATTAGTGCTAATTTCAATATCGATGAGTTAAAAGAAAGATTTAATTTTCTTAAGTTCAAGTTCAAGTATCAAGTTCAAATTCAAGGGATGCAACCCTTGATTATTGTACTTGAACTTGATGCTTGAACTTGCTCTTTTAAGCTTAATGACATTGTGCTAGGACTCAAATAATATACATAATTTAATTCTTCACCGCCATCTCTTGATCTGCCATATACTGCATCCCTGCCACATTCGTCAAATATTCATTAGGGTCCATACCAGAACCTAACACTTTAGAAGAATAAAAAATAAAACTCTTTAAATCCGTCAATTCTTGGTCCGTAATCATGCCTTTCAAAGCAGGCATTCCTTGTTTAGCTAAAGCACCGTTTAAGACAATTTCATCATAGTTCTCAAAAACTTGGTCGGTAGACCGAGCTAAATCGGGTGTAGACGAATGTCCTGCACCAGGCATAGGGTGGCAACTAATACAGAAACGCGTGAAAACATTCCAACCGTTCCCAATGTGTGCAGGAGTCGCATTATCTCTCAACGCTGTTAATGGTTGCTCAAAAGCAGGCATCTTTTCAGGATGTTCCGCTGCACCACCTAACTTAAAAGTATACATCGTTCCAGGGTGAATTCGAGGAACGTGCTTGTGCAATTTGGCTAAGTACCCACCCCATCCTACTAAAATAGAAATATATTGTTCGCCATCTACCAAATAAGTAATCGGTGAACCAACAATACCAGAACGAAGGTCAATTTGCTTCAATACCTTTCCGTCATCCGCATCTCTAATGGTAAACATACCAGTTGCATCTCCTTGCATTAATAAGCCAGTTGAAGTACTTAATAGCCCCCCATTATAAATACCAACTTGGTCAATACCCCAAACTTCTTTTTGTGTTTTTGGATTCCAAGCGACCAATCGACCACTAGTCGTATTGGGAACAGGCGCATTTGGATTTGGGTCAAAAACATTTGGCATATATAATTTATTATTCAACGACACATTCGCATCAAATCCACCACCCAAAGCATTCGGGTCATTGGCACTAGCCGTTTGTACAAATCCTTGAGATTCTTTAGCAGTTGGAATGTATACTAAGCCTGTTTTATGGTTATAAGTCATTGGTGGCCAATTGTGTCCACCATGTGTACTTGGTGCAATCCAGTGTACCTGCCCATCTAAATACCGAGCGCCCTCTGCTTCAATCGGTCTACCATTTTCATCCATACCCGTTGTCCAGTTTTGGTAAACAAAGTTATCGGCAGAAATAAATTGACCATTGGTTCTATCAAGAACATAGAAATAACCATTTTTAGGGGCTTGCATCAATACTTTACGCTCCTTCCCATCGATTTCCATATCCGCTAAGATGATATGTTGAGTAGCCGTATAATCCCAAGAATCGCCAGGGGTTGTTTGATAATGCCACACATAAGACCCATCATCTGGGTTTAAGGCGACAATACTGGATAAGTATAAATTGTCTCCACCTCCAGGGCTTCTAAATTCTCTATTCCAATGCGCACCATTACCAACACCGATGTAGAATAAATTTAAATCAGGGTCATAAGCCATTGCATCCCAAACGGTACCACCACCGCCTTGTTTCCAATATTCATCGCCATTCCAAGTCTTAGCTGCAGCTTCTAAATCTGGGTGTTCATAAGGCTTACTAGGGTCTCCCGGAACGGTATAAAATCGCCATTCTTGCTTACCTGTAGCGGCATCATAAGCAGTGACATAGCCTCTTGCGCCCAATTCCGCACCACCGTTTCCAATGATAACTTTGCCTTTAGCAATTCTAGGGGCACCTGTAATGGAATAGGTCTCATCGGGTGGGATAGTCAATACTTCCCAATTCTTTTTTCCCGTAGCGGCATCAATGGAAACTAATTTCCCATCTAAAGTCCCCATGAATAAATCACCCTTATAGATAGCTAAACCTCTATTAGAAAAACCACAACACAAATCCACATTAGAATCTGTGTTGTAATCGTGGATAAATTGCCAAATCTCTTTTCCTGTTCGAGCATCATACGCCCATACCTTATTAAAAGGGCCAGAAAAGTACATGATTCCATCTACGACCAAGGGCGTAGCTTGCAAACCTCTTTTGGTTCCCAATTCTTCTGCCCATGCGAGGCCTAGCTCTTTAACATTTTCTTTGGTAATTTGATTTAAAGTAGAATATCTATCTTCTTGATAATTTCGACCATAAGACATCCAATCTCCTTGTCGTGCATCTGCCCCAATGAGTGTTGCATCCGAAATATCACCTGTGACTTTAGCGATGTGTTCGGCACTTCCTTTAATGATTGGTTCTTCTTGGCAATACGTAAAAAGAGCTACTAGGCAAAGTAAGCCCCAAAAAGGTAAAAATTTATTTTTCATTGCTTTGCGTTTTGTTTGAAAAAAGATATAGTGGTATTCTACTATCTCACAATATAGTAATAAAATTAATATTTCAAACTCCTGAGGTAAGCAATACTTTCAGGCACTTGCTGCACCACCGCACTACTTTCATCTTCTATAAAATAGTGAGCAATATCAATCTTTTTGGCGACTTTTAATATGCCTTCCATGTCCAGTTGTCCTGTGCCGAGGGGTACATTATATTCCACATCCGTTCCGCCAGTCAAGTCTTTTTTAATGCCTTTTTTCATATCTTTTAAGTGGAGC
>CALJVJ010000334.1 GCA_937974625.1 uncultured Saprospiraceae bacterium | reverse complement strand
ATTGGTTATCGAGGACTGTTCCTTTTACATTTTGGGTGGTTTGTGCAAAGCTCATCGTAGCGCCTAAGACAAAATTTGCGAGAATGATTAAAATTAGATTTCTCATTTTTGGGTGATTTTAGTTTAACAATCAAGTGATTTTTAGAGTATGTCTAAATTTCCATGATTGAGCGAGAGTGAGGAAATTTTATTTTGTACTAGGCAAAAATTTTTAGCATCCTTTTGGATGGTCAAAATTTTTAACGACGTACAAAACAAAATTTGCCACTCGCAGCCAATTGATAGAATTTTAGACATACTCTTAATACACCACAAAAATGTAAGGAAAAGGAAGGTTTTGCCAGTTTAAAAAGGGTGGAATGTCGTTTTCTTAGAGTGAACTGTATGTTTTTGAAAAGTTTAGGATAGATATACTTATACTAGCGTATATATATTTTTGAACCACAAAAGTTCACATAAGTACACAAAAGGATTTCACAAAAGATTAATTAAAAAAAACTTTTGTGAACCTCTTTTGTGCCCTTTTGTAGCTATTGTGGTTCAAAAAAGGTATAGTTACTACATTTTCATTTTTATAGAAAAACTCTTGGCAGTGATATTAGGCAGCCCCCAAATCCAATTTATCTAGCTGGGCAAATTTTTCAAAATCAGGAAAAACTACTTTAGCTTCTTTTAGCGTAGACAGAAATAAAGCATCTTCTCTTAACTGATAATGACATAAAATTCGATTATAGTAGATGTCTGCCTTTTCTCCGTATTTCGTAGTAGAATATTTGAAATAGGTGAGCGCATCTTTATAAAAACCTAGGTCATAAAAAATACCACCCATTTCATAAGCCAAATCAAAAGGCTCATTGATATTAAAATACATCTCCCAAGTCTGGTGCATCGTTTGAGCAAAACGTCTTCTTTCATTAAAAGTAATCCGTTTGGCCACTTGTTTTAACCGAGGTAAGAGGGTATGAAAAAGCGCTGAGTCATAAGCACTCAAACGTAAAAAAGCAATCAATTCTACTATTGACAGTCGAGCAATATTTTGATAGGTTAATTTTTTAATACTATTAAAATCATCCGGTCCAAAATCGTTCACACAGCGTTGGTAAGCGGCATTAGTTTCTTCATACTGTTCCGCGTCGGGTAAAAACATCAAACAGCCCATTTCCAAATAAAAAGAGGAGAAAGTAGGAAACAATATTTTCCCGCCTTGTTGTTTACAAAATGCGCCTAAAGCATGATAATTGACCCATAAGGAAAAACTTCCGTGGATGATAATATCTGGCTCTCCTTTTTTCTCCAAATCATGTACCTCATGAAAGCCCTTATCCATTGTTATCACCATTAAGCCCTTAGTCGATAAGTTTTGTAGATTAGCTAAACAGTCCAAGCTTTTTTTAGGAAAAAACAAGTGCGTATTCACTAATAGTTCTTTATAACTGTCTAATAAATCATTGGCTGGTACATCATTATAAAATGGCTTTTCTAATGGCTTTTTATGAAAGCTTACCTCTACCGTATCAATTAAAGTAGCGACATCCATTTCTGCAGGATTAGCGGAGGATTGCAATTCAACGGAACACGCAGAAATAACTTTATTTTGAATTAAAAATAAATCACTTGGAATAGAATCAAAAAAATAATTAGCAAGCGCTAAAATAGGTTGATGGAGGGAATTCGGAAGAACGGTCTTTTTAGAATGGCGCAAATACAATTCTTTAGTCGCCACTGCATCAAAATAAGCAACCTCCAAAAGACCTTTTTCAAAGTAAGATTGAAACTGTGTATGATTCTGGAAAAAATTTAGGTTCTCTTCTATAATATCACTGATGACATAGCAAAATGGAGGTAATTCTTCCGTAATTAATTGTTGGATTTTTTCTAAATGCTTAAGAATATGAAAGGCCAAGCGCCCATGTCCAGCCCCCAATTCGAGAATATATACCGTTTCTTTTGTTTGCCCTTTAGCCGCTAAATCTTTTAAAAAAGCTAAGATTAATTCTGCATAAGTTTTGCCTACCATTGCATTGCTAGTCATGTGGTGTGGTACAATACCGCTACTCCACGCATCAATGCCTATTTCTTTATAATACTCTCGATTAAGTTGCCAGATAAGGCTTTCGGAAAAAAGGGTAGGTGCTTCTACTTCATAGTATCCATTTCCCATAGTCTATAAGCTTTGTGTAGTGTAGTGATAAAATATTATCTCAACTCGGCAAGCTTGTACTAAAATGAATTAGTAGAAACAAACAAAATTCAAATGTTGGGTAAAGATAAGGCTATTTCAAGTGTTTTGTTAAAAATCAATTTTGTAAAACAAAATACAATATTCTATTTTTAGTAGGGGCAACCCTTCTGGTTGCCCTAGTGTAGTTGCCCTAATATGGGCAACCAAAAGGCTTGCCCCTACGATTAATCATCCATGTCTGTACTTCCTATTTTTATCTTAGCTACGGCTCGATAAGCCGCAACCTGTTTCTTCAATAAACTGGATAATTCTTCTAACCGTTGATAAGCATCATCACCTGGCTTTTGGTCTGCCCCGGCAATCATATAATTCAAATATCGGAATTGGTCTAAAAGCATTGGTTTTTGATAACGACCTTTCTCCGTAACAAAAATCGTTTCCAATTTTTCTAATGCTTCAATTTGTTTTTGCTGAGCTTTACTACGTTGGTTAATGGCTACTTTAGCTAATTTTTCTTTATTTTTTTGTAAATTATTCAAGGTCTGCTTCGCCAATGTTCGTTGGTCTCTGACTTTTAAGTTAAGTGTTTCTTGGGCTTTTAAATCTGCTAAGGAGATTCCCGTTGCTTCTACTTTCGGGTCCATTTTAATAGTAAATGTTTCGTGGAATGTTTGTCCATTTGCTTTAAACCGAGCGGTATATTTTCCTGGTGACACTAAGGGCCCACTTCTCCCACTACGTTTTGCGTCTTTATCCCAAACCCCTTCATGCCGCATATCCCAACGAAATTGATGCAGTCCAGCCGTTGTTTTTAATAAAGGTGTAGTACCTCTAGCAGAAAATTCTGTAGCCATATTTCTTGTCTTATCTACTTCCTTTTTAGGTGCATCAACACTTCTAAAAGAACGAATTAGGGTACCTTCATTATCCAAAATTTCGAGACTAATTGACCCTGTTGTTGCAGCTTTTAATAAGTAATTAATATTAACAGCATTTGATGGATAATAAGGAATACTATTTTTACTGGTACTTCTATAGCGCAAACGATATTCATCCCTAGGTTGGAATAAATGTGTTTTAGCAGTTGCTATTTTATCCATAGATTGGTGAAGCACAGATAAATCATCCAACACCCAAAAAGAACGCCCCATCGTAGAAATGACCAAATCTTTCTGGTGTACTTTTAAATCACTAATTGGCGTCACAGGCAAATTATTTTGAAAGGAATGCCAATTTTGACCATCATCCATAGAAATAAATAAGCCATATTCTGTACCTGCGTACAATAATCCTGCTTTATCAGGGTCTTCTCTTACCACTCTAACAGGATAATCCGAAGGAATCCCTTTTGTGATTAATTGCCAGTTTTTTCCATAGTCTGTCGTCTTATAAATGTAAGGGGTCCAATCACCCAATTGATATCGCAGAGAAGTAAAATACGCCTTTCCAGCATCATGTACAGAAGGTTCTACACAGTCAATTCGACCGCCAAAAGGCATTTTTTTAGGCGTTACATTTTTCCAACCGTCTTTACCGCCATCTCTTGTAACATATACAGGTCCATCATTCGCCCCTACCCAAATTAATCCTTCTTTAATTTTAGATTCTTGGATGGAATATATCGTACTATGAAATTCTTCTCCTGTAATATCTCTAGTAATTGGTGACCCAGAAATAACTTGGGTCTTAGGGTCAAAAGCGGTTAAATCTGGAGAAATCGTTTCCCAAGTTTCTCCATCATTCATCGTCTTATGTACAAATTGAGACGTATGATAAACGATATCAGGATTATGTGGCGAGACATGAATCGGGGATACTCGCTGAAATCGATATTTTAACTCTTTCGGATTATGCCCATACATATTACTTGCACCTACATAGTAGCGTTTTTCTTGCCCTGTCGTTTTGTTATAAACGCCAAATCGACCTTTACAATTGGCATAAACAATATTTGGATTGCCAGGCTTTGGTACAGCTGGCCCTGTTTCACAACCACCGACATTCAAAATCAAATGTTCTGACCCTGCTTGAATTGTATAAGGCGGCAAACTTGGTAAAGCAATCGTGGTATAATTGTCTTGCTGTCCTGCATAAATCCAATAAGGCACTTGGTCATCTACTGCCACTTGATACAATTCAGAAGTCGGTTGGTTAAATTGGCTCGACCAACTTTTTCCACCATTTAAAGTAATATTGACTCCACCGTCATTGGCTTGCACAAAATTCATAGAGTCTTTTGGATTAATCCAAATATCGTGATTGTCGCCGTGTGGCGTTCGCATTCTTTTCCAAGTTTCACCAGCATCTTTAGATTTAAAAAACCGAGTAGCAGAGGAATACAAAACATCCGCATTTTGTGGGTCTGCTTTGATATTGCAATAATAAAAAGGACGGTCTAATAATTCTTTTTTATGGCTCACCAATTCAAAACTAGTTCCATAATCATTCGACCGATAAACGCCTCCTCTACCGTCTTCACTTTCTTCTTCGGGCGCTTCTACCAATGCATAAACTCGGCTTGGGTCTGCCGCAGAAACAGTTAAATCTATTTTCCCAATCAATCCTTGTGGCAAGCCTTTTTCTAATTTTGTCCAATTATCTCCACCGTCCGTTGACTTATAAATTCCTCCTTCTTTCATCCCTCCACTAATAATCGTCCAAGGTTTACGCTCTGCTTTCCACGCTGCTGCATAAATAATATTTGGATTGTCAGGCGCAAATTCCATATCTACAATTCCAATCTTATCGCTGATAAAAAGGCTTTGTTTCCAAGTTTTTCCACCGTCTATAGATTTGTATAAACCTCGCTCTTTATTGGGCGCGAAAGCTTGCCCTATGGCAGCCACAAAAACAATATTGGAGTTAGTTGGATGTATTTCTACCGCACCAATTTGTCCAGTTTGTCTTAATCCCAAGAATTCCCATTTCTTTCCACCATCCATTGTTTTGTAAACTCCTCTTCCTGCAATGACATTACTACGCAAGCCATCTGACCCCGTCCCCACATAAATCGTTTTAGGATTTTTTTGGTCTACCGTAATCGCTCCAATAGAAGGCGACTCAAAATAGCCATCAGATATATTTTCCCAATTAATTCCGTAGTCGGTTGTTTTCCAAACGCCTCCTCCTGTAGCGCCCATGTAGTAGGTAGCAGGTTCGGCATTGACACCAGCTACTGCGGTGACTCGTCCGCCTCTAGTTGGGCCAACACAACGGTATTCAAAGGTGCTGAGAATGGTGGTGTCTATCCATGTTTTAGCAGCGGTTGTTTGCGCA
>CALJVJ010000333.1 GCA_937974625.1 uncultured Saprospiraceae bacterium | reverse complement strand
AAAAAACGCAGACAATGCAGGGCATTGGCGAGTATTTTTAACGAAGTATAAAGGGAAAATAACGAGTAAAATGGGTAGATTATATTTTTCCTGTTCCCTTAACTGAAGCAATTATCAGGCAAATCTGTGTAGTACCAAGGTTTACTTTCCTCTTTTGCTCTTTTTTGACTTTTTTAGAAAAAAATTAACATTTCCTTACCATTTCCTGTGACTATTTCCTATTATTGCAGGTCTTAATCAATAGGAATGCTAACACACATATTTTATCCATTATTTTGTTGCCCTTCCTACCAACTCAAAAAACGCTTTTTTACATTTAGACCCCAAATTTCTTCGTAGTTTATTTCCTAAACAACAACATAGTAATGAGAAAATAAATTTATCATTTGATTTTTTCAATTGCATTATTTTTTGAAAAAAGATAAATCTATTCTTTAAAAACACATTAGCTTTTTATATTCTATATAAAAAATGAAAAAATAAGCAGTTAAATTGTTAGTTTTTCTTTAAGAATATCCTAATTTCGAGCTTATTTTTCACTTTCACTATAAACTAAAGAGAATTACATACTCAAGATAAAAGGTTCTTTAAAGACCTCTGAAATAGTCGTTTAAGCTCGTATTCTGGCTGGTGTATTCTAGCTTTTTCTTTCTCGTCAGTCAGTAAAAGTTTGAAATCAAATCGACTACAAAATTAGGTGAAGAACTCAATAAAATTACTATCTAATCTTTTTTTATTAAACGTTTATTAAGATGAATAAAACGCTTTTTTATTTTCTATTGATTTGCTTGATACTTTGGCTAATCTTTGGTGCGATATTTTTCAAAAACAGAATCTGTGGAGTTAATCCCTCTGCTAGTGATGAGGAAAAAACAATGGCTGTTGTTCCACCTCCAGTTGTTAAAGAAGGACTTTTAATCCAAGATGGAACTGCTTTCAAAACAACCGCTGCTAATTATTTTGATTTTAACAAATCTAGTTATAACTATTTAACCCCATTGGCTGCAGGTTTAACAACTTCTTTAAATGAAACTGCTACTTATTTGAAAGCCAATCCTGAACGTAGTATGGTTATTACCGGTCTCTATAAAGAGGAAGAGGTTAATGAAAGTGTTTTTCCTAATTTAGGGATAGCTAGAGCAAATGGAGTCAAGAAAGCGCTTTCTGATTTAGGCGTTTCTGCTCAGCAATTAATACCAGCGGCTAGCCTGTTAGGAGCTGGAGTTGATTTTAAAGACGGTGTTTTATTCAATGGTGCTTCTTTTAGTTTTAAAGAAACTACCAATGACTTAGCGGAAAGATTAGCTGCCATCAAAGCAAGATTAGATGCTAATCCTATTACTATATATTTTCCAACAGGTGAGCAAGTAGTAAATTTAACGGCTGCTCAAAGAACAGATTTTTCCGATTTAGCTTTCTATTTAGATAATGTTGCAGATAGCAATTTAGAAGTCGGTGGTCACACGGATGATAAAGGTGATTTAGCAGTGAATAACAGATTGTCTAGAAAAAGAGCAGAATTTGTTCAAAAATACTTAACGAGCAATGGTTTAGATGCTAAACGGTTTTCTGCTCAAGGGTATGGACCAGATTCTCCAGTTGCAGATAATTCAACTGCAGCAGGAAGAGCGAAGAATAGAAGAGTAGAAGTTCGATTAAAATAAGCTTTTTGCAAATTTTAGTTAGCTCTACATTATTTTTAAAAAATTAAAATCTATTATATTATGTCAGGTATTCTTTGTTGGCTATGGCCATTTTTATTTGGTTTAATTGCGGCTATCCTTGGTTGGTTGCTTAGGTGTTTGTGGGGTAAAGGTAAAATCCTAGCCTTAGAGGGAGAAATCTCTACTCAAAAGAAAAGTTATGCCACTTTAAAAACAGATTATGACGGCTTTTCTACTAAATATAATGCACTAAATGCGAATTATAATACGCTAAATACGAATTATGGTGCGCTAGAAAAAGAAAAGTTAGATTTACACAATGAGTGGAATAATGAATTGACTGGACTGAATTTGAAATGGGAAAATAAATATAACGGCCTTCATGGGAAATTGAAAGTTGCCGAAGAAGAAAAATTGAGCTTGCATAATGAATGGCAAAGCGAACTAACTGCCCTGAACTTGAAGTGGGAAAATAAATATAATGGCCTTCACGGGAAATTCCAAGCTAAAGAGGAAGAAGTAGCGAACATCAACAATAGCTGGGACTTGAAATGGGGGAATTATACCTCTGAATGGGAAGGGAAGTATAATACCTTAGCTGCTGAAAAAGATGCGGAAATTGCCAATATTAACAACAACTGGGACTTGAAATGGGGCGACTATACCTCTGAATGGGAAGGGAAGTACAATACGCTTTCTGCAAAAGCAGAGGAGCAAGGTGGCGCAGTCGAAAATATTAATAATGAGTGGAATATTAAGTGGGGGAATTATACTGCTGAATGGGAAGGTAAATACAATACCTTGGCTGCCGAAAAAGATGCGGAAATTGCCAAAATCAACAATAGCTGGGATTTAAAATGGGGGAATTATACTTCTGAATGGGAAGGTAAATACAAGGCGCTAGCTGCTGAAAAAGATGCGGAGATTACTAATATTAACAATAGTTGGGACTTGAAATGGGGCGACTATACCTCTGAATGGGAAGGTAAGTACAACACGCTTTTTGCAAAAGCAGAGGAACAAGGTGGCGCAGTCGAAAATATCAATAATGAATGGAATATCAAGTGGGGTAATTATACTGCTGAATGGGAAGGTAAATACAACACCTTGGCTGCTGAAAAAGATGCGGAAATTGCGAATATTAATAATAATTGGAACCTAAAATGGGGGGATTATACTTCTGAGTGGGAAGGTAAATACAATGCACTTTCAGCTAAAGTGGAAGCTGGTGGAGATGAGTTAGCAAAAGCTAATAGTGAGTGGAATATCAAGTGGGGTAATTATACTGCTGAATGGGAAGGCAAATACAAGGCATTAGAATCTGAAAAAGATACCATGATTGGTAAGTGGTCCAATAGATATGCGCAATTAGATAAATTATATAAGGAAACTGAAAATAAATTATCTGCAAAACCTAAAGAAATAGAGGTTATTAAGGAAGTAGAGGTCATCAAAGAAGTTATTAAAGAAGTAGAGGTTATCAAGGAAGTACCTGTAGAAATCATTAAAGAAGTGGAGGTTGTTAAGCAAATCGACATGAATATGTTGAAGCAGATGATGGCTCAGATGGGTACAGTTGAAGAATCTCGACAAGTTATTGGAGAGACTAGAACTACTGGTGAGAGTAAAGTGGTTGGACGAAGAGAAGTTACTGAAATTAGAGAAGATGACTTGAAAAAAATTGAAGGCATCGGCCCTAAGATTGAAGGTATTCTTTATAAAGCAGGGATTACTACTTGGAGACTCCTTAGTCAAACTTCTGCTGAAAGTATCAAAGAACTTCTTACTGCCGCAGGTAATCGCTATAAAATGCACGACCCTACTACTTGGCCTCAGCAAGCGGAAATGGCTGCTAACGGTAAATGGGATGAATTGAAAAAATGGCAAGATGAATTGGACGGTGGTAAATAATACCTAACAATTTACTTGTTGAACAAATAAATAAAGGCTTGCTTCATAAGAAGTGAGCCTTTTTTTAGTGCTAAATGTTAAATTCGGTGTCAAACCTCCATTCATTAAGCGTATAAAGCTTAAGTTTGAACTTGAACTTGAACTTGAACTTACTTCTACCTAGACTTTTGCTATGATAATTATTGAAGATAAATTAGTTAGTGACGATGTTTTAGAAAAACAATTTATTTGTAACCTAAAAGCTTGCAAGGGCGCTTGTTGTTGGGAAGGTGATTATGGAGCTCCTTTAGAAGACGCTGAACGAGATATTTTAGATAAAATTTACGAAGATTTAAAACCATTCCTTTCGCCATTAGGCATAAAAGCCATTGAAGAAAAAGGTAAATTCACTTATTTCAAAGGAAAAGGAATAGCAGAATGGGGCACGACCCTATTGGAAAACGCTGCCTGTGCTTATATGACCTTGGAGAATGGTACTGCCAAATGTGGCATAGAAGCGGCTTATAACGCAGGGGTAACCAACTTTAAGAAACCAATTTCTTGTCACCTCTACCCTATTAGGGTTAGTTCGAACAAAAAAACTGGATTTGAAGCGTTAAATTATGACCAATGGAACATTTGTTCAGCGGCTTGTACTTTGGGAGAAAAAGAGCAAGTACCTGTCTACGAATTTCTAAAGGAAGCGATTATTCGGAAATACGGGGAAGATTTTTACGAACAAATGGAAGGGGCTGCTGCTTATTTAGAGAATCCAGATTTAGAAATTGAGTGAGGGAAAAAAATAAAGGAGACAGTTGTGTAGTGGTTGCCTCCTTTAATTTTGCAAATTTTTTTGTGTTTCGTATCAAAAACTATGCTTCTTCATCCTCATCGAGGAATTTGTTGATAGCTTTGACTGCATTTGCAATCTTGGGGTATTCAATACTGTAGTGGATGAATTTGCCATCCCTTTGGGTACCTACTAGACCTGCCATACGTAAAATTCTTAAGTGTTGCGAAGTGATTGACTGCTCTAATTTGAGCGTGTTGTAAATTTTGTTGACATTTATTGTACCGTTTTGGTCAATAAAATGCAAAATCTTTAATCGCAACGGGTGAGCCAATGCCCGTAGAATTTCCGCAGAGGTCTGCAGCTTTTCATTATTAATGTTTACCCTAGCCTTTCTCATAGAACTCTTGGTTTAGTTGAAACAATTATTTACTCGTAAGCAAATATGCTCAATTAAACCGATTTTTCAAAAAATATATACAAAAAAATGCTCTAAATCAACGGATTTAGAGCATTTTAGTTACATCAGGCTATAAAATAACCCAATTTTGTCTTATGAGCTTGTTCTGAAGTGTATTGTTAGGATGTTCTCTATGGACATTTTCCAAATACTTTTGTGTAGTTAAAAAACTTAAATTTATTAAAAAATAAGTTTGTTTTGTATTGGAAAATAATCCTTTAGAAAATCATAAATTTTAAAAATGTAAAATTTTATTTCCTTTTCATAGTTTTTTTAGTTCGCTAATTCCTCTACTAATCTAGAGATTTGTGCTAATCTATCCTTATCTAAAGAATAGTAAATAAACTTACCGTGACGATCAGTAGCAACAACTCCAGCACGACGTAAAATAGCTAAGTGTTGAGAAGCAACAGATTGTTCTAATCGTAACTTGATATAAATATCAGTAACGGTCATACTCTGATTTTCTTCCAATAAATCAACTATTCTTTGACGTAACTTGTGATTAATTGCTCTTAATACTAATACTGCTTTTCTTAGTTCAGCATAATCTAACTGGATGTCAGCGGCAGGCCCCTTCTGTAGTGTAACAGTTTCGTTTTTCTGCTTTCTCATAACTATGTTTTGCAATTTAAAAAATTATTAAATATTTGATTTCGTATAATCCAAATACGATGCCAAATAAATAGATTAAAGTTTTCTCTAAGCTATAAAGTTATTGATAAAGAGCCAGAAATAAAAATTTTATTTTAAAAATTGGAAAAAAATATCATATGGAACCTCCTCTTTTATTCCCTTCATTCCCGTTTTTATAGCACCTTCTTTGGTGTCGTTATATTTGGTGGTTTTAGATAATCTGGCTCAAAATAAGCGATTGATTCAAACGTTCCTGCTTCATAAGCTTTTATTGCATATGGAACCAAATGCTCCGCAGCACACCGAATCGACGTAAAATTGAACTGTGGACTATCTACTATTCTTGTTAACTTTTCTGCCCCATTTCCTGAAAAAACTATCGTTTTATTAGTTTCAAGCACTCTTTTAAAGGTCGTCTCGTCCATTATTAAAGCATGTGTTGCTTTTTCACAAACCATCTGAGCATCATAAAATGCAGTATATACCTCCATTCTTCGAGCATCTATCATCGGTATATAATAGTCTCCTTTTGCTACTTTTTTTGCTGCTAAAGCCATGGATTGTAAAGTATCAACGGCTATTAACGGCTTTTCTAAAGCGTAACACATCCCTTTGGCAATAGAGGTTCCGATACGTAAGGAAGTATAGGAACCTGGGCCTTTACTAATAGCAATCGCATCTATAGCTTCCAAGGTCAGCCCTCCTTCTTTTATACAACGTTCTATCATTATTGTCGTTTCCTTCGAATGAGAAAACGGACTGGAGCATTTGACATTCGCTAAAATTTTTTCTCCATTACTTATACAAACGGACCCAATATCCGTTGCGGTTTCTATATTTAGTATAATTGCCATATCTGTATTTTCAGCCCGCGAAATTACCAAAATATTAATTATGCAGGTAGTTTTTTTAATCTCAATATTGATTTTAATGAATATAATATCTTAATCCTATTGGATGCTATCTATTAGACTTTATTATAGAATACTTGGTAATGATTAAATTAGCCTTTTTAAGCTACTCGTCGTTAAAAAATTGAACCTATTTTCGACATTCCCTCCGCTTTTGCGGTTCCCTCGTACGGATTCATCCCTTGATTAGCTCAAAATTCCTAACGAATCACTTTACAATAAAAGTCTAGTGGGCAAACTTTAAATGTCCTAGAATCGTTAAACTTTTATTAAGCTATTCATAAATTGCACTTTGGCGCTGTTTTAGAGTCAGTTATTTACGATATTTGTATAAAACACTTGGTACCATTAAATTAACCACCATGAATAAATTATTTTTAACCCTCTCCATTTCGCTATTTTCTATCGTGTCTACAATGGCACAAGGAATTGACTTCTTTCAAGGTACATGGGCAGAAGCCTTAGAAAAATCTAAGGAAGATGGGAAGCCTATTTTTGTTGATGCTTATGCTGTCTGGTGCGGTCCTTGTAAGCGCATGGCAAGAGAGGTGTTTACAAAAAAAGAGGTTGGTGATTTTTATAATGCCAATTTTATCAATTTAAAAATTGATATGGAAAAGGAGGAAAATATGGCTTTCCGCCAAAAATACCCTGTATCCGCCTTCCCAACGCTATTTTATATTAAAAGTGACGGCGAGGTCATTAGGAAGGTGAAAGGCGCTCAAAAGGTCGAAGGATTCCTCCAGTTGGGTAAATCTATTCTTTCTAAAATTGATTACAGTGCCGATTATGTCAAAGAATATGAAAAAGGAAATAGAGACCCCGAATTTATTTACAAATACATCCAGTCTTTAAATAAATCTAATAAATCAAGTATTAAGGTAGCCAACTTATATTTGAAAAAACAAGAAAATTTAAGTTCAGATATCAACCAAAAAATCATATTTGAAGCAACTTCTGAAGCAGATTCTAAGCTTTTTGATCAATTGATTGCCAATAGAAAGTCTATTGAAAAATTAGTCGGTAAAGAAGCTGTAGATGCTCAAATTGAAAAAGCCTGCAAAGCAACCGTTTTAAAAGCTATTGAATATGAATTTCCTGAATTATTAGACGAAGCGAATGATAAAATGAAGGCGCATTTACCTAAGCAAGCGGCTCGTTTTGCGTTACTCGCTCAATTAGATTTTTGTATTGCCATGGGCGATGCCAAAAAATATGCTAAATGCTGTAGCGAATATGTGAAAAAAGAAGCAAAAAATGATGACCAAGAATTACATAAACTTGCCCAGCAAATGGAAAGTAATTTTAGTAAAAACCCTAGCATCATGAAGCAAGCAGAAAAAATTGCCAAAAAAGCATTAGATAAAAACAATGAAATTCTAGATTACCACCTTACTTATGCATCTATTTTAAGTTATAATGGTAAAAAATCACAGGCGCTAAAAATTGCTAAAAGCTCTGCGGAGATGGCTACAGACCGAAGTAGTATGCAGCGAATTCAAAAATTAATTAGACGCATTGAAGGATAATAGTAGTCATTGGTCACTAGTCATTAAGTCCTTAGAAGTGACGCATTAATGACTATTGACCAATGACCAATGACTTATTGACCAATACCTTATTCATGAAAAAGCACATTTACACACTTACTCTTTTATTATTTCTTTCCTTAAACTTATTCGCTCAAGATGGCATCAAATTTTTGGAAGCCGAATTAGGGGAAGTATTGGCCTTAGCTGAACTAGAAGGCAAATTAGTTTTTGTTGATGCTTATACCGATTGGTGTAAGCCATGTAAAGCCATGGATAAAGATGTTTTTTCTACCAAGGAAGTTGGTTCGTTTTTCAATGATAACTTTGTGAGTGTCAAAATAAATATGGAAGCTGGAGAAGGTCCTAATTTGGCGGAACAATACCTAATTTTTGCTTATCCTTCTTTATTGTTTTTGAATTATGATGGGTCCATTGCTCATCGGTATGCGGGCTTTCAAGACACCAAAGGTTTATTAAGTCTTGGTGACATTGCACTCGATGAAGGAAATAATTTATCCGCTTTAGGACTTCAATATAAAAACGGAGATAGAAGTCCTGAATTTTTATTACAATACCTACAAGCTAGTTTTCAAGGAGCAGATGGCAACCACTTGAATATTCTTGAAGATTATTTAACAACTCAAAAAGATTGGAACACACCTGAAAATCAAGATTTAGTGTTTAATCTCTTAAATTCACCTAACTCTAAACTCTTTGACCATTTAGTCAAAAATCAAGCTGCGTTCGCTGCTGTTTATGGTGAAACTTCCGTGAAAAATAAAATACAAACACTCGTTTATGAGTCTTTGAGTAAAGGTTCAACTAAGCTTGAAAATGCAGATAATCTATTTAGTCGAGCTTATCCAAAGAATGCAACTAAACTCGCGGCACAGTATAAAATGGCGCATTATCAACAAAAGGAAAATGGGGCAGGTTATGCTAAAGCAGCGATTGCTTATGTAAAAAGCTTTCCTAATATCGGGCTAGAAGAATTAAACGATATTTCATGGAATTTTTATGACTTAGTTGACAACAAAAAGGATTTGAAAAAAGCCGTAAAATGGGCGAAAAAATCAGTTAAAAAAGATAATTCCTACCTTAATAACGATACCCTTGCTGCACTCTACCAAAAATTAGGTAAAACTGGCAAAGCACTTAAAATTGCAAAAACAGCCATTACTATTGCTAAACAAGCTGGTGAAGATTACTCAAGCGCAGAAGCATTAATCAGAGAGATTGAGGAAAAATAAAGACTATTTGAATTATAAAAGACTATTTGAAGTTATTGATGCTATTATCCGTATATCATCAGGTACCATCAATGCTGTTTAACAAATCCCATACCCTATCTACTTCCCTAAAATGTAATGACCGAAAGCACATAGTCCAATGCTCTCGGTCATAATAAGATTTTGAGTTTGTTTCTTTAAACTTAGGTTAAAGTTAAGACCTTTTCGTTAGTGGAACTTTCTACTGCTATTAAAAAAATTAGAAGCGATAACAACACCACCGCCGATAGCAAATGAGCCTAATGCAATGTAAAGAATTAGCATGAGTAAAATTTTGAGTTTGTGTTAAAAGAAAATGCTAAATTTTGGATAATGCTTCAGAAGGAAATTTGCTGATATTCGGATTTTAAGTAATAAAAGTATAACAGTAGGTCTGGTTGGATGAGGATTTTTATTTATCTGGTATAAATGTAAGTACAATAGTTTGTTTTTCCAAAATTATTTTACATATTATCAAAAACAATATCCATAATTGCTAGTATTAGCCATTTGTATAATTACTAGTAATTATCTTACGTGAAATCTGCGCTCTTTTTTTAGGAAAACTTTCCAAAATGGAAATGCGGCAAAAGGTAGCTTGACCTTTTACCGCATTTTTATTTTTTATAAAAAGGGATGCTTATCTTATAAAAATCAATTTCTTCGTAATAACTTGTTCTGGTGTTGTCATCACCGCAAAGTAAAAATTACCCGCAGCATAAGTACCATCTAGATGAAATACTATTGCAACTCAATAAATTCGTAATCTGTTATCACATCCACACAAGCATCATTCGCTGGTAGGGTAAATTCAAAAAACTACTGATTACCAGTTTATTTTTTATTAGCAAAAAATAACGATAACTAAAATGATGTCAACAACCGCTATTTTTTATAAAAGACCAATATTCTTACACCCCTGCCGCTTCTTTAATCACCGCCACCACATCTGGATTCAACAACGTCGAAATATCACCCAAATTACTAGCATCACCAGATGCTATCTTCCGCAAAATTCTACGCATAATCTTACCTGAACGAGTCTTTGGTAATCCCGGCACAACTAACATTTTATCTGGCTTGGCTATCGGTCCGATTTCTTTCACTACTACATCTCGAATAGATTTTTCAAAACCGGCATCTCCAACCGTTCCTTCTTGTGCAATGATATAAGCAAAAATACCTTGCCCTTTGATATCGTGTGGATAACCAACTACGGCAGATTCTATGACCGCAGGATGTTCGTTGATGGCATTTTCGACTTCGGCGGTCCCCATTCTATGTCCTGAAACATTGATGACGTCATCTACTCGCCCGATGATTCTTAAACGACCTTCGCTATCTCTGCGACATCCGTCTCCTGTGAAATACATATTTTCAAAAGAAGAAAAATAAACCTGTCGGCAGCGCTCATGGTCTCCATAAGTCGTCCGAATCATAGATGGCCAAGGAAATTTCACACATAATAAGCCTTCTACATCATTCCCTTCTACTAATACTCCTTGTGAATCTACTAATATTGGCTGAATGCCCGGCATCGGATAAGACGCATAACATGGCTTAGTATCCGTAATACCCGGTAACGGGGTAATCATAATCCCTCCTGTTTCTGTTTGCCACCAAGTATCAACAATCGGTGCATTGCCCTTGCCTACTTTTTCATTATACCAATTCCATGCTTCTACATTTATCGGTTCTCCTACTGAACCTATCACCTTTAAATCGCTTAAATCGTATTTCTCCACATACTCATCTCCTTTTGCCATTAAAGCTCTAATTGCTGTTGGAGCAGTATAAAATTGATTGACTTTATGCTTTTCGCAAATTTGCCAAAATCGTCCCGCATCAGGATACGTCGGGACTCCTTCAAACATCATCGTCGTCGCTCCTGCTAATAATGGCCCGTAGACAATATACGAATGTCCCGTAATCCAACCAATATCCGCCGTACACCAATAGACATCTCCTTTTTCATACTGGAATACATTTTTAAAAGAAAAACAAGTATATACCATGTAGCCACCACAAGTGTGCACCACGCCTTTTGGTTTTCCCGTAGAACCCGAAGTGTATAAAATAAACAACATATCTTCTGAACTCATCGCCGCTGGCTTGCAATGCTTTTGCCTACGATAAACCGCATCACTCCACCACACATCACGGGCAGGTTCCCAATTTACTTTTCCTCCTGTATTTTTATGTACAATCACTGTTTCTACACTCGTACAGCCTTGCAGCATCGCTTCATCCACCACTTGCTTGACAGGAATATTCTTTGCCCCTCTAGCGTTATAATCGGAACAGATAACCATCTTACAACTCGCATCTTTGATTCTATCCGCTAAAGCTGTTGCTGAAAACCCTGCAAAAACAACAGAATGTACCGCCCCAATCCTTGCACATGCTAATACTCCAATCGCCAATTCAGCCACCATCGGCATATAAAAACAAACTCTGTCTCCTTTCTTGATGCCTTTCGCTCGCAAGGCATTTCCAAAACGACAAACTTCCTCATATAAATCTTGGTAAGAATATTTGACCGTTTTGGCATTCGGGTCATTCGGCTCCCACAAAATAGCTGTTTGGTCTGCTCTATCCTTTAGGTGTCGGTCTAAACAGTTTTCGGTAATATTCATTTTACCACCTTCAAACCACTTAACGTCTGGCTTTTTAAAATCCCAACTTAACACTTTATCCCACTTCTTTTGCCATTGGAAGGTTGCTGCTTGTTCTGCCCAAAATTGCTCTGGGTTGTCTACACTTTCTTGATAAACTTTTTTGTATTGCTTAAGCGACTTGATTTGTAAAGTCATGTAATTTTATTTTAGGTTTTAGTGTTTTCGGAAAATATAGTATACATTACGTAAGTGAGTCGCCAAAGGTAAGGAAAGATTATAAAAAGTTTTATTTCAGTCCCTATTTTTATACTTTTACTATTAAGAAGCCGTTTGAATTTAACACTTCAAATCTGTTATGTTCCTTTTGTCACCACTCTTCGTTAGTAAAATACTCATTTTGCGAAGGCATAACTCGGTTTTTACTGCCTCGATTGGTAAAAAAATGAACGATAACATTTTTTAAAAGCTAAATCCAAACAACTTCTGAACTTTTCATAAAAAAAAATTTAATGAATAGAAGAAAAGCAATTCAACAAGCGGCCTACCTTTTAGGCGGAGCTGTTTCTGCTTCCGTCATAGCTGGTGTGATGAGTGGTTGTCAGCCTTCTGGTGCACCAGATTGGACACCTCAATTTTTAACACCCGAACAGGCTAAAACAATTGACGCTATTGCAGAAACTATCTTACCTGAAACGGATACGCTTGGTGCTAAAAGTCTACATCTAACGGAGTTTATAGACTTAATGGTAAAAGATACCTTTTCTGGCTATGACCAATTACAGTTCCCTAAAGGATTGGCAAAATTGGAAGAAGAATGTCAGTTTTTCACAGGTGGCACATTCTTAAATGCTAGTCCGACTGACCGCGAAAAATTTCTGGTCTTACATGAACAAAAAGGATTAAAACTTCAGCAACAGACTGGAGAAAAACCCTTTATTTCCAGCATAAAAGAATTGGTACTGGTCGGCTATTTTACTTCTGAATATGCCATCAATGAATTGATGGATTATAATCCGCTTCCGCAAAAATTAGATGGGTGTATCGAAACGCCACAGAAGATTCAAGTAGGGATTGAAGGACGAAGTGCGTAGTTTAGCTGGCAGTCTGCAATTGGCAGTCTGACCTCTGACAGTAAATTTAACTCGCCCGCCCGAGCATTCGGGCTGGTTTATGGTCTGACTTCTGACCTCTAAAAATAAATAATGCAAACTAATAATACATTTGACGCAATAGTAGTAGGCTCAGGAATTACCGGTGGCTGGGCAGCCAAAGAGCTCACCGAAAAAGGATTCAAAACACTCGTCTTAGAAAGAGGTAGAAAATTGGAACATGTCAAAGATTACACACATGCCAATACACCTATTTGGGACTTACCACATAGAAATAAGGTAACGGATGCAGATAGAGAAATGTATCCTGTACAATCTACCGTTTATGCCTTCAATGAAGGAACAAAAGATTTATGGATAAAAGATAAAGACCATCCTTACACTACTCCACCAGACCAACCTTTCAATTGGATTCGGGGAAATCATGTGGGAGGACGTTCTTTGATGTGGGGTCGACAAGTCTATCGTTGGAGTGATTTGGATTTTGAGGCGAATGCTAAAGATGGACATGGAGTAGATTGGCCCATTCGTTATAAAGATATTGCCCCTTGGTATAGCTATGTTGAAAAATATATTGGGGTTTCTGGTCAAGCGGAAGGTTTACCACAACTACCCGACAGTGATTTTCTACCTCCTTTTAATTTGAATTGTGCAGAAAGCCGACTCAAAACAGGGGTCGAAAGTAAATTTGCTAAACGTAAGGTGACCACCGCTAGAATAGCGAATCTGTCGGTCGCACACAATGGCCGTTCGGCTTGTCAACGTAGAAATTTATGTTATCGAGGTTGTCCATATGGTGCTTATTTTAGTAGCCAAAGTTCTACTTTGCCTGCAGCTGCGGCAACAGGAAATATGACCTTGCAACCAAATGCAGTAGTAGAATCCTTATTATTTGATAAAGATAAAGCAAAAGCCACTGGTGTTAGAGTCATCGATACTACATCAGGAAAAACGACCGAATACAAAGCCAAGGTGATTTTCCTTTGCGCTTCTACCCTAGGGTCTACCCAAATTTTATTACAGTCCAAAAGTGACCGATTTCCTAATGGTTTTGCGAATGGAAGTGGCGAACTTGGTCATAATTTAATGGACCACCTTTTTAATATGCTGTCTTTCGCAGATTTCCCTGGAGATGAAGAGAAATATGCAAAAGGTTTTGGTCCGGGTGGTATTTATATCCCTCGCTTTAGAAATGTCTGGGACAAACATCCTGATTTTGTCAGAGGCTACGGTTTTCAAGGGAATGGCAATCGCCCTGGTTGGGAAAGAGGCAACTATGAACCTGGTTTTGGTGCAGCTTTCAAGGATGCTTTACTAAAACCCGCACCTTGGAAAATGGCTATTTATGGCTTTGGAGAAATCTTACCTTATCATTCCAATAAAGTACAATTGAATCCTAATAAGCAGGATATTTATGGTTTGCCTACCTTATATATTGAAACCAAGCATGGCGATAACGAAAATGCTATGAAAAAAGATATTTTGGCAACCGCTGCCGAAATGTTAGAAGCTGCAGGTGGGAAAAATATTTACCAAATAGATGGCAAAGCACCAATGGGAAGTGGTATCCACGAAATGGGCACTGCTAGAATGGGTCATGACCCCAAAACATCCGTTTTAAATAAATGGAATCAATGTCATGAAGCGAAAAATGTATTTGTAACGGATGGCTCTTGTATGACCTCTGCTTCTTGTGTCAATCCTTCTTTGACTTATATGGCATTGACGGCTCGGGCAGTGGATTATGCGGTGAAGGAATTGAATAAGCAGAATATTTAGGCATCATCCGGATATCGCCACTTCTAATTTTTTAACTTTCACTAGTTCCTGAAAAGAGGATACTTCTAGTAGGCTTTTGAAGAAAATATCATTTTGAAAGGTGTACCATAGAAAAGGGTATCCACCTTTATGTCCAGCCATGAGACTTTTAATAGCTGCTTCCTTATCCCCCATAGCAATTAATACCTTAGCACGGCTGTACTCCCAATCGCCTCCATCAAATTTCAAGTTAATAGGTCTTTCTTTGGCTAAATAAGCTTCACCAACCTGTTTATTACCATTTAGTACTTGCAAAGCAACTAAATCAGCCTCAAAATAGCCATCAAATTTTTCGTTGGCTTACTAGGGATTGAACCACTTTAATAGATTAAAATCGAGCATTTAATTGTTGAACAATGCTTCAAAGATGCTGTTATCTATTCTAACTTTTGAGAAGTTAAGATTTCTATACATTTTTTATGTATATTTGAAAAAGAGAAAACTACACAAAAACTTAAATGCTAGAGAAAACTTTTACCTGTTTTATACGGTTCATTTCCCTTTTTCTATTGGTGAATATGGGGAGTACTTTCCTCCTGGGACAGTCCCTTAATGCCCAAATTATAGGTATCTCTATTCCACAAAAAAACATTCAACCGCCTACTACTAAAAAGTTAGCCCTACCAATTACTACTAAAGTTGGTCAACCGATTGTACTTTCTCTAAAACAACCTAAAAAAGCACTAGTTGCTGCTCCAACTCAACAATTATCTATCTCAAAAACAATCAATGTTTCAATAGATGGCCACGTACAACCACTCATCACTCCATTAGTAGAAAATCCGCAAATAGCAGGTATCCCTGAAAAGGTCCTTGCTCAAAAATTACTCAAAAAAAATACCGACAATACCAATTTACTAACTTACGATTTGACCAATGGATTGAGGGATATGACCATAGGGAGGCAGTATCAAGACCGTGATAATAATTTATGGACAGCTTCCATATATAGTGGTGCCTATAAATTTGATGGGAAATATTTTCATTATTTTACAGAAGCACAAGGACTAAGTAGTAATTCGGTGAGAACAATGGCGATTACCCAAAATAACGAACTTTGGTTTGGCACCCTTAAAGGTGTCACCAAGTATGACGGAAAATATACGACCCACTATAATACCGAGAATGGCTTACTAAATGATTGGGCATTACATGTGGAAGAAGGGACAAATAATACCATGTGGATAGGTACGATGGATGGTCCACAAATGATTGATAAATCAGGAAAAGTCATCTATTCCTTCCCAACTATTCCAGCATTTAACAACCAAGTTTTTGACTTAAAAGTGGACCA
>CALJVJ010000332.1 GCA_937974625.1 uncultured Saprospiraceae bacterium | reverse complement strand
ACCTGTCAGTTAATCCATATTTTAATACTAATGGTACAGCTATTAAAGTTGGTGAAGTAACTACAGGGAATACTCCTGTGGGTACTATTTCTGACGTGACGGGGGCTGTTACTATCCCTTTTGGACAATCTGATGGAGATTTTTATATCATTTTAAAAGCGGACGGCGATGAGGTTATTGCGGAGACGAATGAAAACAACAATACTTTAGTTAGTAGCCGTTTAAAAATTCAAGACGGCGGCGGTAGTGGAAACACTATCCAATGTGGAGAAATAACGATTAACTATGGAAATGGCAGTATTCAAATGCAAGGTCAGGCTGGAAAACAGTACAACTTCAAAATACATGATTTGAATGCAGGTTGGGCGGAAGCTTTTTCTTGCGCTTTTGCTTGTGGGAGTAGTCAGACCGCTAATAACTTAGGCAACGGACGGTATATGGTTCGAGTTTATAATAATTCATGGAGCCTGATTTGTGAACGTGAAGTGAATTTAAGTGGTGGTGGTCAGACTTGTGATTTCCAAATTCAAGTAACGAATCGAAATTGTTTCGAACAAAACGGAAAACGATATGTCGAATTTGACTTAACCGTAGCAGGGTCAGGTCCAGGTGGGAGATGGAAGACCATTACTGGACCTAGTAGTGCCTCTGGGGCGTATAATGAGACGGTACATGTGGGCCCTTTTGAATGGCAGGTGAATAGGCTTATTTTAAACTTTAGTATTTCGGATGTACAAGACCCTAGTTGTAATAAAGGTTATTCTTCTGATTTACCTTCGGAGTGTAATTGTACTTTATTAGGAAATGGTTGTGAGCCAAGTGGTACGGATTGCCCCGCTGTTCCAGGTCCAGAGAATAACCCTTTTAGGTATGAATTCAATTTAGGAACGGATGATAGAACTGCAACTTTGACAAAAAATGAAAGCTCTTCAGGAAATTTGATTTGGTATAAATCCTACCCCTTGAATATTGACAATCCTCTGAATTTTGTTTTCTCCTCCTCTATTAAAGAATTCTCTGACCATATTTTACTCGGTATTCTAGGGGTTACTAACCAAGGAGAGTTTTTGTATATCCTTATAAAAACAGATTTAAATGGAAATCAAATCTGGCAAAAGGTGACTTATAATCAAGAACAGTATGAAGGCATGCAGATTTTAGAAGAGGCGAGTTACGGAGGATATTATATCAATCTAACTCAAGGAAGAAATAAAGAGGTTATCCTAAAGGTAGATAATCAAGGCAACCAGCAGTGGTTAGAAATAATTATTGGGGATTTAATTGCCAATGACTATTACTATATCGGGGAATCGCCAGACGGTTCGGCTATTTATGTTAGAACTTATATTGATAACTATGGTGCCATCATAGAAAAGATAAATTCCACTAATGGTAATCAACTCTGGTTTCAAAATATGAGGGATGTTTTTCAACTAGATAATACGAATCAATTATATCCTCAACCCCAAGCTATTATTGCTTCAGATGGAGGAATAATAGGCGCTTATTCTTGGCGACTTGCTTCTACCGATTACAGAGAAATTGATGGCTTTGTCTATGGTAAATTAGATGCTAATGGTAATAAAATTTGGAGCTATAATTTGCTTAACGATGTTTTTTCTTTTGATAATAATCCTGACCTGTTGACCATTAATGGAGGCTATTATTTAAATGCAATTGGTTCAAATGGCAGTAACAAACTTTACAAGATTAACAATAATGGTACACTATCCCTTTGTGAAGGCGGAGGCAGTAACACGATTAGTTGCGGAGAGATTACGATTACGGCTGGAACTGGTACCATTAGTATGGCTGGACAAAGTGGTAAAAATTACTTTTTTAAAATTCATGATTTGAATAATGGCTGGAATGAGGTCTTTAATTGCGCTTATAATTGTGGGAGTTTCCAATCTGCGAATAATTTACCCAATGGCCGCTATTTAGTTAGGGTGTATAATAGTAGTTGGAGTTTAATTTGTGAGCAGGAAATTAACCTTGGAGCAGGTTCTAGAAGTAGGGCAAATCAAATAGAGACTTTTACGGTTTACCCTAATCCGACCCAAGAAGCTGTTTTTATGGATTTGCAGGAATATGCTGACGAGCCAGCCGACTTATCGATTAGCAATATTTATGGGCAAATAGTAGATACTCGAAAAATAGACCGCATTCCCTCCGAGCCATTAAAAATTCTAGTTGCCGATTATTTAAATGGGTTTTATTTGATACATGTAAAAATGAAAGGAAAACAACTGAGAAGTGAGAAGTTTTTAGTGAAAAGTCTTTATTAAAATATATCAATAAATAACAGCGCAGGGCGAAGTAGTAATCAGTAATATTTACGGATAAATTGTACATCAGCAAACTGTGGAAAGTGTATCTGGTGATGCCCTGCGCATTTCTTTAATTTATATTGTCAATGGCGTTTTAAAACTTGAAGATCTCCATTAAAATAAATAACTTGTATAAAACATAACTATGAAAAAAATACTTTACAACAAAAATATTTTTACTGCCCCCCTGTTCAAAAAGCTGCGTTTTTTCTTACTTCTATTGAGTTTTTTTAATACTTCCTTATTACTCGCTCAAGATTGTTCTAATATCCAATTTTCTGAAAATAATAGTCAATTGGTAATTGATGGCTTAATCGCCCCTATTGTCATTGTGGATGTTTATGACCCTAACTGGAATCCTGTTTTTCATTGTGGAGTTACTAATTGTGGACCTCAAGTACTAGTGCCAAATCTAAGCAATGGCGAACATCATATTATTATTAAATTATTTACAGCCAATTGGAGTAAAATCTGTGAGCAAACAACTGATTTTACCATTACAGGAGTTAATAACGGAAACCAAGCGGATTTATCTGTTTCTAATTTCCAAAATGTTCCTACTTCTGTTAAGATTGGCGAAGTCGAAAACTTCAACTTTGATTTAAATAATTTGGGTAATGGTACAGCGAATGGCGCTTATCAAGTGGAGGTCTATTTGTCTGCCAATCAAAATTTAGACATTAATCAATATACAGCAGGAACTCCTTTTGTCAAAGTAGGGGAAGTCAATACGGGCAATACGCCCATAGGAACGATTCCAGATGTAGTGGGTGCGATTAATGTACCTAATGGTACGGCTTTAGGCCCATATTATTTGGTGTTAATTGCTGATGGCGGGGAAGTAATAGGGGAATCTAACGAAAGCAATAATGTATTGGTTAGTGACCAAATTATCACCCTTTCTGGTGGAGGAAGTACAGGCGGTGGCAATACTATCCAATGTGGAGAAATTACCATCAACTATGGCAATGGTAGTATCGAAATGCTTGGTAATAATAGCAGTAATTACTTCTTTAAAATTTACGATTTAAATGCGGGTTGGGCAGAAGTGTTTTCTTGTGCCTACCAATGTGGTAGTAGCCAGACCGCGACAGGTTTAGTTAATGGAGATTATTTGGTCAGAGCCTATAATTCATCTTGGGGCCAGATTTGTGAACAAGAAATTAATTTGACAGAAGGCGGTGGACCCGGTGGAGAAGGATGCGGTAGTTTTGAAGATAAATTTACTTATCAAGCTTCTTCTATTAGGACTACGGCAAATTTTACAGAGGATGCAACTGGGTATCAGGGTATTTTTAAGACTTCACAAAATGAATTTATCCAAGTAAACTATGGTTTTGATGGAGAGAAGCTAAACACCAATTTTTTTACTATCAATGAACCTACTGGAACATTTACTTATACAGGCAAAGATTATTACTATTCCTATACTCGACAGGATAAGGTAGTTACATTGAATAAAAAGAACTTATCTGGAGGAATTATTTGGTCAAAAGATTATACGCTTAATAATTCGGATTTAACCGCATCTCCTACTACTATTCGATTTAAAGAAATGGATAATAGTTTGATGTTAGTAGTCCGATATGGTTTGGCACAAGTTTTTAGTTGGCGTCAGGTTATTATCAGTGCGGATTTGAATGGCAATGAAAACTGGCAGCAACAAGTGCCACTTGTAACCTATTCGGCGGGGTTTCTTGATATACATGGAGCGGCTAAGAATGGTGGTTATTACTTATCTCGAACTCAAGAAGGTACGAATTACGTAGAAGTTTTTAAATTGAATGATAATGGGCAAGAACAATGGGCCAAAGCATTTCCCAATATAGTCCAAATAGATGATGTATTTTTTGTAGGGGAATCTCCTGATGGAAATGCGGCTTATTATTACTATTCAAGGCAATATGAAGTACCTGTGTCTTTGATTAAAATTAATAGTAATAGCGCTAATACACTTTGGGATACAAGATTACCCGCTTTATTTTCTCCCAATAAAGATATTCGAGTCTCTTTTAAGCGAGCAGCAGTGCTAACCAGTGATGGTGGCCTTGTCGCCAGTTATTATTATAACCTTAATGGTGGTGGTGATGGAGCAGAATATGGCAAACTAGATGCCAATGGTAATTTTTTATGGCGACAGGAAGTAGCAGCCCCAAGGGAGATGCCATACACCCCCGCTTTAGGGACAAGTGACGGCGGCGTTATCTTTTGGGATGCACAAGTTAACGTCATGTTAGGTGTAGCCAAAGTTAAAGCAGATGGTACTTTTGACCCTACTTGTTCAGGTAACAATGGAGGCGGTGGAGAAACGATACAATGTGGAGAAATAACCATCAACTATGAAGGAGCTACCATCAATATGCAAGGGCAAAGTGGGAGTAATTATTTCTTTAAAGTTTATGATTTAACGGATAATTGGAATGAAGTATTTAGTTGTGCCTATAATTGTGGCAGTTCCCAGACGGCTACGATTAATCGAAATGGTGCTTATTTAGTGAGAGTCTATAACGATGGTTGGGAGCAAATTTGTGAACAAGAAATTCGATTAGATGATGCAGGCCAAAGAAGTGGTCGGGAAGTCCGTACTTTTTCGATTTTCCCAAATCCTGCTCAAGAAGAAATTTCTATTGATTTGAATAAATATGCTGGAGAAAATGCAGACTTGTTTATCAGTAATATGTATGGTCAAGTGGTTCAGCAAAAACGTATCGAAAATATTCCTTTTGAAGCTATAAAATTACCTTTAACTAATTTTGTCAATGGCTTTTATTTTGTAAATATTAAAATGTCAAACCGACAAATGAGGAGCGAGAAATTTTTGGTAAAACGAATGTATTAAATTCCTAAATTTTTGCCAATCTCAAATGCTTTTTTTAGGTGGGACGCTTTGAATTTTTCTAAGTCTATTGTCCCACCTAAAATATGCATTTCTTTATGTGAAAAACGTTTACCTAATCTATCTTCGAGCATTACCTTTTTCATGCTTTGGGCGATTCCAATTTCTTCTAAAAAATCATTTGGATGCCCTGCTGGACAAAGAACGATTCCTTTTTCTTTAAGGGTCATTTTACTTTCTGGACTTCCTTTGTCATCATAGCCATACGCATAGCCTACTGTGTAAACTCTATCAAACCATCCTTTTAGTTTTGCAGGACAATCACTCCACCAAACTGGATAGACAAAGCAAACCACATTTGCCCACTCCACCTTCTGTTGTTCTAATTGTACATCTGCTTGAATAGGTAATTTAGTATTAGCAAAACCTTCTCGATTATATTCTATTTCGGACATATCCGATTGAAAATTCATGGCGTATAAGTCAGAGACTTTTAATTGGTGTCCTGCTGCTAATATTCCTTTTTTGAGTTGGGAAAAGATTTGGTAGGTAAATGATTTTTGGCTGGGGTGGGCGTAGATGATTAGTACATTCATAAACATTAAATTTAATCAAACAGTAATACATTAATACTCCTGCCCTAACTCCCACTTCAAATAATCTTTGACCACTTCACTTTTTTTGCTCAAATCTACTAGTATTTCTACTAATGCTTTTTTGTTTAATTTTTCTAAATCCTGTTTTATTTTGACAAAGGTATTTTCTGTGATAGGCTGTGTATATAATTGTTTGTCTTTTATATGATATAGTACTGCGACCTCATGCTTACAAACCGGTCCCCAATCATAAGGACAGTCACAAGAATGGCTCGTTATTTCTAAAATATCGTTTAATTTTACCGTAATGGCATATCTGTCCGCACCTCTGATACTAGCCACAAATTCGCCTTTCCCAACTTGTTCCACTTCAATGACACGACCATCTTCATAATATTGAAACCCTCTGTTGCAGATGTCTGGTTCTACTATTTGTTCAAAGTTTTTTAGGTTCATGCTTTAATTTTTCTTTTAAAACCCAAAATATAGATTATGATGCAGGTCAAAATTATTCATGTCTTACTTTTTCATTGATAAAAAGTAAGCAAAAATCTAGTCAAAAAAAACTCCTCCGTCAAACAGTTTTTTGACTACCAGCCCGCTTTATGACGTGTTCCTAGATGGAAACTCGAAATACACCAAAGATTAGATGATATTCGCTAAACTAATGTCTCAATAAAACACGAGTTTGTCAATCTTTATTTACTTCAATACATCAAAAACTCGACTATATTTCACAATAAAACTTCGATTCAAAGGTCCACTAACCAAATCAGATAACTGTCCTCGATTTTCATTATATACCAAAAATAAACCAGTATTCGCCTGTTGTAACCAACCAAATCGAATATTTGCCGACCAAAAATCTGCCACAGAATTATACTGTATCAAACTTTGGACAAAAATACTTGGCGTAAATGAATAAGCCAATTTTGTTCGAAAAACATCTGCGATAAAATCACCACCAGGTAATCGAATATCATTATGCTGGAAACCAATCTCTGCATTAAACTTATCGCCTAAGATTAACCGAACTGAGGCACTATTGGCAAATCGAGTCCCACCAAAAAAGCCACCGTTGACGTGCCTCGTGCTAATAGATACAGGCTTACTAGGGTTGGTGATAATTACGATTTGAGACTCTGCGTGGTCATAAGTACCTGCGGGCACCGTAACGCCTTTAGAAATATCAAATGGTTGATAAACGCCTTGGGTTGTAAAGTTGACGCCCGTATGAACCTCAAAGGCATTTTTCCAAACCCAGTGATTGTCAACATGTAAAAAACTAGTTTGCAATCTATTTAGTGCATCCCAATATCCTCGATAAGAAATATGTGGTCGGTTTTCTAAAAACCTAGAATTTTCATCTCCTCGCAGAGTATAAAACACTAAACCTTCTACCTTTTTGAAGCCACCTTCTCTACCTAAAAAACCTACTTCTGGATTGAAGTTTTCGCCAACTTCCGTGTAGCCTGCAAACATCCGCCAGCCATTCCAATTATAATCTGACCTAAATTGAAAGGATAGGTCTTTATCTTCTAATCCAGGCGTATCTGTCTTAGCTAAGTAACCAGAGAGTTTAGCTTTCTTGCCTAAACCCAATCGACCATCTACAGCAAAGGTTCTATTATAATCCCCAGAAATACCTTCTCCAATACCACTTCGGTTGGCAAATAAAGCGCCAATGCCAGACCGTCCTTCTTGATGATTGATACGAGCAACTGTAAAATTATTTTTATCAATACCTAAATCTGGAACATCGCCCGTAGTCATGTTTAATAGACCAATATTCGTTTTGTTGATTTTTCCCGACAATCTTGCACCACCTATAATGGGTGTTTGAATACCTCCGTCTGCAATACCTATCCGACGACTAAAAAATAAATCGACTTCTCCCGGTGAACCAACAGTAAACAAGCCTGCATTCTCTAAAAAGAAAGGCCGTTTTTCTGGAAAGAATAGATTAAAACGGTCTAAGTTGACTTGTTGGTCATCTACTTCTACCTGTGCAAAATCAGTATTATAGGTTAAGTCTAAGGTCATACTCGGGCTGATACTATATTTGACATCTACTCCGATTTCTGCGTCTAAATCTGTTTCGCCATTGGCGTCTGTAAAATCTCTATCCACTCTTCCTAAGGCATATGGAATAACCTTTAGATTCCCTGGGTTTTTAATGGTTAAATCAGTTAAAGTTCCTGCGAGCGATAACCGTTTCATATCCAATCCTAAAGGCAATTGCGACCAAAAATTAATCTCATTGGTCTTTCGAATATTCCGCCTAAAATTAATCCCCCAAGTCGTATTCTCACCCGACTTAAACCGCAAGGTTCGAAATGGAATCGCAAATTCTGCACTCCAGCCAAAATCGCCTACCTTTGTTTTGACGACCCAGGAGGCATCCCAATTCAAATTAAATCCACCGATTACACCACCTTGTTGTCGGTTATTATTAAAGTTACCCTGCCCTTCATTATCTACTTGTGCATCATATTCAATACCAACAGAATTGGTTCCAAAGACAAATCCATTTTGACTATCATGATAGGTATCCAAGATAAATAAAAAGGCATCCGTTCCTGCTAAATCTGCATCTCGACGAGCATCTGATACGACCAACGCTTCTGGGGTCGCATCATAACACACCACGGATAAATAGAAGGTAGTGGCAGTGTAAGCTATTCGAATATCTGTTTTTTCCGATGGTGCCAATCCCCAATTTGGTTGGTTTTGTACCATTTCGCCTATTGTATTTACATTAAGCCAAAGTGGGTCCGTCAATACTTCTCCGTCAATGTCAGGTCCTTTTTCTATTTGAACGGCTTTGGAAGTTGGGCGTTCTCCTAAATTAGCATCTGTGGATTGTTGGGCATGGATGCCTATAGAAATAGATGAAAAAATAAAAAGGGCAAGTAGGTTTTTCAAAATCTGCATTGCTAAAACTTGTTTTACTTGATAAAAATAAAGCGGTAAAGGTAAGGATTATTTAATGGGAAACAGCTTGTACTTTTTGAAGTAAATCTGATTTTTTAGAAGCAGTGTATCATGATTTCGATGGTTCAAGGCTCCATACTTGGGCCCTATATTCGCTGGTCTCCAGACCAGTATTTAACAACTTACTCTAAAAACTCTATAACTTTTGGGATGAAGTCTATTTTGCTATCATTTGATATTCCCTTTTTGTCAATCGATACTGAAAAACGCTTTGATATACTTCTCCTTTTTTGATATGGTCTTTCAGTTCTCCTTCTTTAATCATTCCATTTTTTATCATCACTTTTCCAGAAGAAGGGTTTTCGACTAAATGAGTCGCAAATATTTTATTGATTTTGAGTGTTTCAAAACCAAATTTTAAGATAGCACTGGCCGCCTCGGTAGCATAGCCTTTATTCCAAAAAGGAAGACCTATCCAATAGCCCAATTCTGCACGATTATATTGAGGGGTGAGATGTAACCCCATTCCACCAATTAATTCATCGGTTTCTTTTAGACGTATCCCAAAAATATATTTGCTTTTACTTTGAAAACCATCATTGGCCATGTTTAACCAAAAAATAGCATGCTCTTCTTGGTAAGGATGGGGCATGTTTAAAGTAGTAGCGGCTACTTTTTTATGCCCGGCATATTGGAGGAGGTTTGGGATGTCTGTTATCCTAGGCTGTTCTAGAGAAAGACGATTCGTTTTTAGAATTGGGTAATTTTTCATAAACTTACTTTTTTATGGCTAAAGCCAAATCCTTTCCAAAAAGTTCCTTTAGTTCTGCATATTTTGTAGCGGCAGGTTCCACTTCTTCCATATACGTCCAACCAAATTCTTCTTTGCTAAATCGAGGGAAAACGTGTAAGTGAAAATGTCCTACATCGTTAAATACACCACCATTTTGCATCATGGAATACCCTTTAGGTTGGTAAGCTTTTTTTAATAAACCAACATATACTTTGGCTAGTTTAAAGACATGATTAATAACCCTTTGCGGCATTTCGTCTAGATCTAAATAGTGTTGATTTGGAATGATTAGTATATGCCCTTTGGAAATAGGGTCGTAGTCTAGGAGTATCGTTGCGAGCTCATCTCGATAGAGTTGGTAAGGGCTATTTTCTAATATTTCGCAGAAGTGACAGCTCATAGTTTATCTGTTTTTTAGCAATTATGATAAGGTAATTGTTTTTTTTACCGCAAAGCATCAAAAAGAACACAAAAGAAAAGAAATAACTTTTGTGAATTTCTTTTGTGGACTTTGTGCCCCTTTGTGTTTCAAAATAAAATATAGGAGAAAGCCTTTTAAAGATTATTAAATCAACTGCTTTAATTCATCAATAACCGAAATTTTACCATTCGTCGCATCCATCAGCCGTTCCTTCGACTGATGCCCATTCGCAATCAGAATGCAATCAATTTCCATAGCACTAGCTACCTCAAAGTCATGATAAGTATCACCAATTAAAACCGTTTGAGTTTTATCGATTTGATGATTTTGCATCAATTTAATGCCTCTATTTACTTTTCCCTCTGCTTTAAAATTATTTACACCTTCCACTGCTTCGAAATACTTATGAAGGTCATTACGATTTAATAGCGGATGCACCATGTCCAAATGAGCCGCAGTTAAGATATATTGGTCTTTTTGCAAGTGTTTGAGTTGTTTTAAAATAGTAAATACGCCATCATGTAAATCACATTTTTTAACCCCTATATTATATTGACTGACAAAGGTATCCGTCAACACCTCAAAAGATTCCTTTTTTAAATCAATCCCTATCTTTTCATAATAGCCAGTAATCGGAAAACCAAAAGCGTTTTTATATTCGGCTAAGGTTAGCGGCGTATTTCTATGATTGGTAACCATGTTTTGAGCTATGCCTAGGCATAAATCTAAATCGTTTAATAAAGTGCCATTCCAGTCCCAGATAATGTTTTTGTAGTTGTGGAGCATGTTTTTATTTACTATTTTTTGAAAATATTGACTTTCGTATGGGGATTGCCCATACGATCTAAATTACTCCACCTTGTCCAATTCACTTGCAGTTGCTACGACCTCTGTTTTATATTTTTCCGCCAAGTCGACTATTTCTTTCAAGATTGCTGTTTCAGTATCTGTTTTATCATATTTTTCACTAGGGTCATGATTCAGATTGTATAAAAGTGGTTTTTCTAAGACTGTTCTTTGATTGTCTTTGGTATAGCAAGTTTCGGTAATAAAATGTGCTTTGTAGTCCCCTTTTCGAACTGCATAAATATCCTGCATGCGGTAATAGATAAAATGGTCTCTCTTACTTTTTTCTTTTTTTGTCAAAACAGGCATCAAATCAAAACCATCCATTGGCCGGTCAGCTGGGACTTTTGCACCCGTTAAACTAGCAATAGTTGGTAGTAAGTCCAACGTCGAACCCAAATCGGTAATAGTTCCAGGTTGAACTGTTTCTGGCATGTAGAAAATCCCAGGTACGCGCATACCACCTTCCCAAGTCGTTCCTTTTCCATTCGTCAATAATCCTGCCGAACCACCATGCTCTTGCATCAATAACCATGGGCCATTATCAGAGGTAAAGACGACCAACGTATTTTTGTCCAATTGCAAATCTTCTAATGCTTTGATGACTTGACCTACACTCCAATCTACTTCTGACATGACGTCGCCATAAAAACCTCTTGGACTCGTATTCAGAAATTTATCAGAAGCAAAAAGTGGCGTATGTATCATCGAATGTGGAAAATACAAAAAGAAAGGATTGTCTTTATTTTTGTTAATAAATTCAACGGCTTTTTCGGTATATCGTTTAGTGATAGTGGTTTGGTCGGCAGGTCGCTCAATGATTTTGGTGTCTTGCATCAAAGGCACCTTCCAGTTATTGATGTCAGGTGCTCTAAAAAACGCTGCCAAGCTCCATTCTACCGCATCCATATCATTGCTATAAGGTATCCCATAATAAGAATCAAACCCTTGGGTTGTTGGTAAATGTTGTGGGAGATGCCCTAAATGCCATTTACCAACGATGCCCGTCGCATAACCTTTTTCTTTCAGCATTTCGGCAATTGTAATTTCTTTGGCAGGCAAACCACCCGTGGAATTTGGAAAGAACACTCGTTTACCTTTTTTGGATGGACCTAAACCAATTCGAATAGGGTACCTGCCTGTTAGTAAAGCACCTCTACTAGGCGAACAGACAGAACAAGCAGTATAAAAATTAGTCCACTTTTGTCCTTCTCTAGCTAATCGGTCGAGATTAGGCGTTTCGATAGTCGGATGTCCAAAACTACTTAAGTCACCAAATCCCATATCATCCATGAAAATGACTACTACATTTGGTGGACGGTCTGATGTTTTAGAAGTTATAGCGTCAGTATTGCAGGCAATTAATAGCAGCGCAATTAGACCCAAATAGGATAGGGAGTGTAGTAGGTTTTTCATTTTAATTGTTTTGTTTTATAAATGCTGGTTTAGCGTATAAGGATTGGACAAGATTTAGTTAACAATTTTTATCACATAGCCACATAGTGAAAAACACATAGGGCACATAGTTTTGAGAAATAGTTACAACTATCTAATCCGTAAAACTATGTGTACTATGTGAAAATACTATTTTGACTATATGGTAAAAAGAAGTTACTTTGTTTCTGTCACAGTACTTATTTAATTTTCTCAACGACCCCGAACAGCCTTGAAGAAAGCAGCTAGTTTTTTTTCGTCTAAATGCCCATCTGTCCGAACTCCACTACACAAATCTACTCCAAATGGCTGGACTTTTTCTATGGCTTCTCGAATGTTGGATGCGTTTAAACCTCCTGCCAAAAATAAAGGAATATCTATCGCTTCTCGTATCTTTTTACTTAATTCCCAATTGTGTACTCTTCCCGTCCCTCCTAATTCCTTAATTTTTAAATTAGGATTGCCACTGTCTAATAAAATAACGTCTACATGGTTGGATATTTCAATGGCTTCTTCAATCGATGCCTTATCAATTACATGGATAACTTGTACTAATTTTATATGCGGTAACCGTGCTTTTATTTCTTGGTAAGTACCTACTCGTAAAGTATCTACTATTTGGATGGTACTCGTATGCACTTTTTGATAATGTTGTATAATTCCTGCTACGCTTGTTTCGCTGGTTAATAGAAAAGTAGCAATGGGTGGTGGTACAATTTGAGCAATAACCCTAATTAGGTCATCATCAATAATACCAGGGCCACTTGGCATATTACCCACTAAACCTATAGCAGTAGCACCATATTCAATAGCTGTTTTAGCTTCTGCTTGACTACTGATGCAACAGATTTTTACGCTGGGGTTTAATGTCCCTTTCATAGGCTTACTTTTTTAAGTTCAAGCCAAGAATCAAGTTTAAATTCAAGGGGTTCCATAATTACTTTTTGCACTTGAGCTTAATGCTTGAACTTGCTCTTTTCTTCATTAATCAATCACTCCATTTTCAATAATAGAAAAGGTTTGATTATCACAATCTATTGCTGCCTGCACACCATAAGGCAAAGTAAAAACAGGGTCCGTATGCCCAAAATCCATTCCAGTGATAATCGGCAACTCCGCTAAACCTTCCTCCTCTCGAATCACTTTTAATAATAGTTCATCATATTCCTTCCAATGTAAATTATCATAAGGGCGGGCTAGTAACAACCCGTTGATATTACGAAGAATACCTGTAGCTGCATAATTTCTTAAAACATGGAGGAAAGCACTAGGCGACATTTTTTCTTCTGAGGTTTCTAAGAATAATATTTTATTGGACCAATCGGCTAGTGCAACCCAAACAGCTGTACCTTTTATCATTTCCAAAACCTCTACACAACCACCTAATAACTGCCCTTGCACTTTCCCACTTCCTTGCAACCATCGCCAACCGGTATTCGGTTCTAATTTTCTAGAAATAGTTTGGTTGTTTGGGTCTGCCCAGGATAATAACTCAGAAGTCCAGCCGTCCGTATTTGGCTGGATTAAGCCAACGGGTTTATTAGAAAATAAGCTTTGTTGAATGTCTTTGATTTGATAAGGATGCATGCCATTATTTTCTGCAAATCCTGTCATAATAGAAGTGCCATAAAAAGAGGTGACGCCTGCTTTGTAAAAACAAAAATGTGTAACCGTAGTATCAGAATACCCCATAAAGATTTTAGGATTATTTTTGATGACCTCAAAATCAATAAAGGGTAAAGTACGCACACTTTCATCTCCACCAATATTCGAAATGATGGCTTTGACACTTGGGTCTTGTAGCGCTTCCATTAAATCCTCTGCTCTCGCTTGTGGATTTTT
>CALJVJ010000331.1 GCA_937974625.1 uncultured Saprospiraceae bacterium | reverse complement strand
CATATTTACCTCTGGCGCTTTTCGAGCGACACCGCTACATCGAACGTAAGAATATTGGATGTAAGGCCCAGTATTTCCTTGCATCTCCACGGATTCTTGTGGATTGAAGACCATTCGTTTTTTAGAATTGACCTTTAGGATAAAATATTTTAAGGCCCCTAAACCAATTTTTCGGAAAGTATCATTTTGCTCTGGACTTGGCAAATCTGCTAATTCTCCTCGTTCCATGACGCCAGATTTGGCTTCTTGAATCACTTCTGCTACCAAATCATCGGCATCAACGACTGTTCCTTCCCGTGATTTCATTCGACCTGTTGGTAAATCTACCATCCCATAAGCTAAATGATATAAACCTTCCGCATACGGTTCTTCTAATCGTTTCAATATTTCAAATACTCCTTGAAAGTGAGAAATCTGCTCATCTCCAACTACATACACCACCTTTTCTGCTTGATAGTCATTATATCGCATTTGAGCGGTACCTAAATCCTGAGAAGTATAGGTAGAGGTTCCGTCACTTTTCAGAATGGTTTTTTTCTGCATTCCGATATTACTCAAATCCGTCCAAACTCGCTTGCCTTCTTTGAATAAGACCTTTGATTTTAAACCTTTTTCTATCAATTCTTTACCTAATAAATAGGTGTCAGATTCAAAATATAGTTTATCAAAAGTAACGCCCAATTCATCGTAAGTTTTATCAAATCCAGCTAATACCCAACCATTCATTTGCTTCCATAAGGCTCGTACGTCTGGGTCATTTGCTTCCCATTTAACCAACATGGCTTTAGCATCTCGACCTAAATAACTGTATTCGTTGAAATAGTCATTTTTATAGGCTTTGAAAAAAGCAGCTTCGTCTTGGTCTTCTTTTTTCTTAGCTGCATACACCTCCTTGGCCTCATCAGTCTTTTGCCATTCCGCATATTCTTTGACAAATTCAGTATTGAACTTTACATAGTACTTTCCAACTAAATGGTCGCCCTTGATACCAGAACTTTCAGGTGTTTCCCCATCTCCAAATAATTGCCAAGCCAACATACTTCGACAAATAGCAATTCCTCGGTCATTCACTATCTGTACCTTAATGACCTCATAACCAGCCGCTTGGTAAATCATGGAACAGGACCAACCCAATAAAATATTTCGAATATGTCCGAGGTGTAATGGCTTGTTGGTATTCGGTGAAGAATACTCAATCATGATTTTTTTACCATTGGTAGCTTGTTGCCCATAACCATCATTAGCAGCAACGGTTTCCAATAAATTGGTCCAATAACTACTGTTCACAGACAAGTTTAAAAATCCATTGATGACATTATAAGCGGTGATATTTGGGGAGTTTTCAACTATATATTTCCCCAATTCTTCTCCTATATCTGCTGGCTTTTTCTTTGCAGCTTTGGTATACGGAAAAACTACGACCGTATAATCTCCCTCAAATTCCTTGCGAGTAGGGGATAAGGCTACCTTTTCGGCAGGAGTCTCCTGTCCGTAAAGGGTTTGTACTCCCGCTACTACGTCTGCTGCTATTTGCGCTAGAATATTCATTGGTAATTTTCAATTTAAAATTTTCAATTTTCAAGTAGGACATTTTGCATCCTTCAGAAATTGAAAATCATTTATCGTGTATGTTGGGTACATCGCTTCGTTTCAAAACACTTAGAAATGTATCCAATAAGCAATCAAGCTTTAAAAGGGTGCAAAAATAGGATTTAAAACTAAATCTTGTTAAATTAATTTAAATAAAAAAAGCAAAGACATGAAAGTATTTAGCACGGCCTTCCTTTTATTTTTTATAACTAACCTTCTTATTGCCCAAAATAATTCCTTTAATGGCACTTTTTTGAATACTCAAATTGGACTTTCCTTGTCGTTGACCGAAAATGGAGGGACTTATTCAGGACAATATAACCTACAAACCCAATCTTTTCCTGTCACTGCAAAGGTGCAAGGTGTAAATACTTTGGTCGGTTCATATCCATACTTTGGCAATACAGTGCCTATTCAATTGATGCTGATTGAGGGGGCTTATATTTTAATAACCGAAGGAGTAACCATTCCTTTAGCATTTACCCCTAGTCAAGCCGCTACTACTCAAGTGGTCAATAATAGTTCAAGAAGTACAGAATCAACTGTATCCACTCCAGCAGTAGCTATTGAAATACCTAATTCATCCGTTCAAATTTCTAACTTGAAGGCAGGAGGAAGAGCTTTTGCAGACCCTTATGCAGGCTTTCGATTTAATATTCCGAATGATTGGGTCGGACAGCAAGTGGAAAATGGGAGTTATTTGATTGGACATAATACTAAGGCTGGTTTTATTTTGGTCATGCCGCACGAATACACCTCTGTCAATGAAATGTACCAAGAGTCTGCTATAGGCATTCAGGAAGAAGGCATACAATTGACGCCTACTTCTGGTGTTCAAAAATACGGCAGGAAGGGTTTAATTGTCAATTACCAAGGAGCTATTCAAGGACAAATGGTTAAAGCAAATGCTATTGGTTTGATGTCTCCTCATGGCGGTGGATTGACCCTGCTAATAGCCGTAAGGAATGATTTATATACCAATGATTATTTGACCACTTTGCAATCTATTGCTAATTCCGTTGCTTTTTCTAAACCTAAAGCTTCCCCACTCGCTGGACAATGGAAAAATCGAATTAATGGGAGACGATTAATTTACCTAAGAACTGCCAATGGTTTTTCTGATAGAACAACGATTGATTTGTGTAGTAATGGCAATTTTTCCTATAATGGTACCTCTTCAGGTATGAGTGATGGGCCTTCTGTTTTAACTTATGCTAGTCAAGATGGTGGTCAAGGTATTTGGAAAGTAATCAGTCGAGGCAATACCCCTATTTTGGTTTTGACTTATAACACTGGGGAATTTGCCGAATATAGATTGGGAAATGGTTTGGCCAATGGAGAGATTCAACTAGATGGACGTAAATATTATTTAGATAGTATAGAAGGTTGTAGGTAATGTGAATTGTAACGCGGATTGTTAATCCGTCTTTAAATTTTACTTTATAGCGGATTAACAATCCACATTACATCAGCACCGTTTAGCAATCTTTGTTACTTTTATAGCGGATTAACAATCCGCGTTACCTATATTTTTAAAAAATTAACAAAATTTTTAAACTTTACTTGCCTTTTTATACCCATATTCCTTGAATTAAATCGTATTTTTGCACCCGTTTTGAGGCTTAGTAGGAAAGAATGACCTACTTTTTTAAAATTGGTATACAGTTGAGGTTTTCGGAATATTAATCGGAAACTAATAACGGTAAACCGTGAATAGCAAAATACAATGATTACAGTAAGCGAATTAGGTGTTCAATTTGGTAAACGAGTGTTGTTCGATGAGGTGAATTTGAAATTCAACCAAGGTAACTGCTATGGAGTGATTGGGGCCAATGGTGCAGGAAAGTCTACTTTTATGAAAGTAATGACTGGTGAATTGTCTCCAAATAGAGGAGCGGTTACTATTGAAAAGGGACAGCGACTAGCCGTACTAAAACAAAATCACTTTGAATTTGAAGAGATTGGTGTTTTGGATACTGTGATGATGGGGCATAAAGAAATGTATGACATTGCAGTTGAAAAGAATGCTATTTATATGAATCCTGATGCATCGGATGAAGATGGATTGAGAGCAGCAGATTTAGAAAATAAGTATGGTGAAATGGGTGGTTGGACCGCAGAGAGTGATGCAGCAGAATTGTTAAGCCACATGGGTGTGAAAGAAAGCCTGCATTATAAGTTAATGAAAGAATTGAGTGGTCCTCAGAAGGTAAAGGTTTTATTAGCTCAAGCACTTTTTGGCAATCCAGATATTTTGATGTTGGATGAGCCTACCAATGATTTGGATGCGGAAACGGCTACTTGGTTAGCAGATTTTTTAGCGGATTTTCCAAATATGGTTATTGTGATTTCTCACGACCGTTACTTTTTGGATATGGTCTGTACGCATATTGTCGATATTGATTTTAAGAAGATTAGAATCTTTACTGGTAATTATACTTTCTGGTATGAGTCTTCGCAATTAATGGCGGCTCAAATGGCGAATAAAAATAAGAAGGTAGAACAAAAGCGTAAGGAAATGATGGAGTTTATCCAACGTTTTAGCGCAAACGCTTCTAAGTCTAAACAAGCGACATCTAGAAAGAAAGCATTAGAAAAATTGAACTTAGAAGATATTCAACCTTCGACTAGAAAATATCCATTCATTAATTTTAAACCTGAAAGGTCTGTTGGTGACCAGATTTTAAGAGTAGACAATTTGAGTAAGGTAGACCATAATGGGGACGTCTTATTTGCAAATGTCTCTTTTATCATGAACAAAGGAGAAAAAATTGCCTTGTTTGCTAGAGAGTCAGCGGCCCTTACTGCTTTTTATGATGTGTTATCTGGTAAAACGAAGCAAACTTCTGGGACAATTGAATATGGGCAAACAATAACGAATGCTTATTTGCCTAACGAAAACGAAGAGTTTTTCTCTAACGAAAATGACCAAGAATTAATGGATTGGTTGCGTCAGTTTTCTGAAAATAAGGACGAACAATTTATTCGAGGATTTTTAGGGAGAATGTTATTTTCAGGGGAAGAGGTTTATAAAAAAACAAGTGTACTTTCAGGAGGGGAGAAGGTTAGATGTATGTTGTCCAAAGTAATGTTAGCGCATCCAAACTTCTTATTGATGGATGAACCAACCAATCACTTGGATTTGGAATCGATTACTGCCTTAAATAATGCGATGAAAGAATTCCCTGGTAATATGATTTTTACAACACATGATCATCAAATTATTTCTACTGCTGGAAATCGAATTATCGAAATTTCTCCAAATGGCATTATCGATACTTTGATGGATTATGAAGACTTTATTAAATCTGAGAAGATTAAGAAACAGAAGGCAGCGTTATACGGTGAAGTAATGGCATAAAATATAAAGGATTATCGGTTGTCTGTTGTGATTTAAATTGGCAATCGATAATTTCCAATACATTTGCAATTCTAGAACTAAAATTGTGAATAAACATGATAAGAATTAGCTTATTTTTTCTACTTTCCTTTCTCTTTTTTGGTACGATTCATTCCCAAGAAAATAATCAAATTAGCTACATTGCCAATCAGGGTATTTTTATTGAATATAATGGAAAAAAGGTTTTGATAGATGCTTTACATGATGAGTATTTATCTCACTACCAAGAGACAAGAGTTCCTTATAGACTGATTATGAATTCTGCTAGTGCTCCTTTTGAAAGGGTGGATTTGTTTTTAGTGACTAGCGCGCTTGGAGACCATTTTGATAAAGATTTAACCATTAAATTTTTTGAAAAGCATAAAGAAAGTATTTTTATTGCACCTGAGCAGGTTTTGGATACCATGGGAAGTTTAGCTCATTTAGAAGCGCAATTTTATCCACTCAAGGAGACGGATAATGGGTTGGTATATGCAATGGATGGGATAAATATTCAGACTTTTCCATTAGTACATGCCTACGATGAGAAAGGTGCATGGGTAGATAATATGGCTTATCTGCTTGATTTTGAAGGGCTTAAAATTTTGCACGTTGGAGATGCTAATTTCTTGCCAGAGAATTTAAATCGGATACAAAAAGAAATTGGTGATGGGGTGGATTATGCTATTTTGCCAGATTGGTTTTTTGAGAATAAGGAGGATATCGCAAAAGTGAAAAAACAAATTAAGGCTAAAAAAATTATAGTTGCTCACGTATTAAAAATGAAAACTGCAATATATAGTAATAGTTTAAAAAATCGAGTAAAAGACTTTGATTTAGACTTGAGGGTATTCCTTAGAATAGGTGAATTTGAGACCATTAAAAAATGATTTTATTAACAGGGGCAGCAGGATTTATAGGTAGTTGTTTACTCCAATATCTGAATGATTTAGGGCATAAAGATGTAGTGATAGTGGACGAATTTAGTAGAGCTGATAAAGTTAGAAATTTATTAGGTAAACAATACCAAACAAGAATACATCGCGACCAATTAATTGATTGGTTGGCTATTAATGGGAAAGATATAAAATTTGTATTTCACCTAGGTGCCAGAACCGATACCACGGAAAAAAATAAAGCGCTTTTTGATAGCTTAAATTTAAATTATTCTAAAAAATTATGGCTTTTTTGTGTTAATAATAGCCTTCCTTTTATTTATGCCTCCAGTGCAGCGACCTATGGGTTAGGAACACTTGGATATGATGATAGTCATCAGATTGTCAGTGAATTAAAGCCACTAAATCCCTACGGAGATTCAAAAAATGATTTTGATAAATGGGCGTTAAAACAAACCGAAGCACCACCTCAATGGGCAGGTTTGAAATTTTTTAATGTTTATGGACCAAACGAATATCATAAAGGAAGGATGGCTTCCGTGATTTTTCATACCTTTAAACAGATTCAATCAACCAATGGTATGAAACTTTTTAGGTCACACCGACCCGATTTTGCTGATGGACAGCAGGCTAGAGATTTTATTTTTGTAAAGGATATTTTGTCTATCTGTGCCTTTTTCTTTACAAATCAACCTCCCAATGGCTTGTATAATGTAGGAACTGGAAAGGCTCGAACCTTTTGGGACCTAGCTGCTAATACTTTTCTTGCCATGGGTAAAGAAATCGCTATTAGTTTTATGGATACGCCCCAAGACATTAGAAATACTTACCAGTATTATACGCAAGCGAATATGCAAAAATTATTTAAAGCAGGATATACTAACTCTTTCTATTCATTAGAAGATGGAGTTGCTGAATACGTTAATAATTATTTGATACCCGCTAATTATTTTTAGAAAGGCTGTGTTTTAATTTTTCCGTCTATAAACATTAAACCATATACGGTGTTAAATGATTAATTTTAGTAATTAAATGTCTGATTGAGTACATTGAATACTCGTAAAATAGTTTATTTATAGTTTTTTTTATAAATTAATATTTTTGTAGGGATGATTAGACTATCTTGCAACCATTAAATCATTTGTTGCACTACATGAAGTGAGCATAAAAACCTTGATTTAAAAAAATAACCTTAATAGTGATGAAAAAATAAATTTACCTATTAAAAAAGTAAATCTATTTTTTTAAAGTTCCTTAAAATCTAATTGTTCTTTGTTAAAAGCCAATACTAATTGAGTATTCATACTTGCTTGGTGAGATGCGTCTCATCAT
>CALJVJ010000330.1 GCA_937974625.1 uncultured Saprospiraceae bacterium | reverse complement strand
GTATCTAAAATGGTAATTTTCATAATTTGTAAGGTTGATGAGTTAATGAGGTGATGAGTTAATGAGGGAAAAGTGAGGAGTGGTTTTACCATCCTTATAAACCTCATATCCTTATCACCTCATAACCTCACTATTATCTTGCTAATTCAAAAGCTTCAATCTTATCCTTGATATTCAATAAATAATCGATATCATCGTAGCCATTTAATAGGCATTCTTTTTTGTAACCATTGATGTCAAAAGAAGTTTTGTCACCACTTGCAGAAATAGTGAATTCTTGATTTTCTAAATCTACTTTGAAGGTGGCCTTAGGGTCTGCTTCAATAGTACTAAATATTTTCGCTAAGAAATTATCGCTTACTGTAATTGGTAGAATACCATTATTAAGTGCATTTCCTTTGAAAATATCTGCAAAGAAGCTAGAAACGACCACTTTAAATCCAGCGCCTCCTACTGCCCAAGCAGCATGTTCTCTACTAGACCCACACCCAAAATTTTTGCCTCCTACTAAAATTTCTCCACTATAAATCGGATTATTCAGGACAAAGTCAGCAATAGGTTGGTCATTTTTATCGTATCTCCAATCTCTAAATAAATTATCACCAAACCCTTCTCTAGTTGTTGCTTTTAAAAATCTAGCGGGAATGATTTGGTCGGTATCCACGTTTTCTATTGGTAGAGGGACCGCTGTGGAAGTTAATTGTTCAAATTTTTCTACTGCCATAATATTTTATGCTGATGAAAAAATAAGTTGGTTTTAAGCATCTGAATTTAGTTTTTTTTCTAATCAGCAGAGCTGCTCAGAAAAAGAAAACTAAATTCAGATGACCAACTTTTTTTTCATGATTTTTTAATGTAAAATCTAAAAGATAAGTAAAGCCGAAATAGTAAGTGTTGATTATAGATTGATTTACAACTTACCACTCATCATTTACCACTATATTTATACTGTTCTTGGGTCAACAACCTTTCCTGCTACAGCAACCGCTGCTGCCGTTAATGGACTAGCCAACATTGTTCTAGCGCCAGGGCCTTGTCTCCCTTCGAAGTTTCTGTTGGAGGTAGAAACGGCATATTTTCCAGCTGGAATTTTATCGTCATTCATCGCTAAACAAGCAGAACAACCAGGTTGACGCATTTGGAACCCAGCTGCTTCTAGCACTTGAACGATACCTTCGGAAATCGCTTGACGTTCTACTTCTTTCGAACCAGGAACAATCCATGCAGTTACATTATCCGCTTTTTGTTTGCCTTTTACATAATCTGCAACGACTCGCAAATCTTCGATGCGACCATTGGTACAGCTTCCAATAAAGACATAATCGACTTGTTTGCCAATCATAGTGTCACCTGCTTGAAAGCCCATATAGTTCATAGACTTTTGGAAAGAAGGTTGTTCCGAACCAATAATACTACTCAATTCAGGAATTTTACCTGTAATTTTTACACCCATTCCAGGATTGGTACCGAAAGTAATCATTGGCTCAATATCTGCTGCGTCAAATTCTACTTCTCGGTCAAATACAGCATCTGAATCTGTATACAACTCGCACCATTTAGCAACTGCTTTTTTGTATTCATCGCCTTTCGGGGAATATTTTTTGCCTTCTACAAACTCAAAGGTCTTGATATCCGGAGAAATTAATCCACCTCTAGCGCCCATTTCGATACTCATATTACAAACGGTCATTCGACCCTGCATAGACATTTCTCGGAAAACATTACCAGAATATTCCACAAAATATCCTGTTCCTCCTGCTGCTGTCATTTTGGAAATGATGTATAGAATCACATCTTTAGGAGACACATTAGGTTTTAGTTGCCCATTGACATTAATACGCATTTTCTTTGGCTTAGGCTGCATAATACATTGCGTTGCCAAAACCATTTCGACTTCACTCGTTCCAATACCAAATGCAATACAACCAAAGGCACCGTGTGTAGAGGTATGACTGTCCCCACAAACGATGGTCATACCCGGCTGAGTAACCCCTAATTGTGGGCCCATTACGTGGACCACTCCTTGATAATCGGTATTTAAACCATAAAGGTCGATACCGTATTTGTTACAATTTTCTGTTAGGGTATCCACCTGAAAACGAGAGAGCTCGTCTTCGATAGGTTTGTCTTGATTAATAGTTGGCACATTATGGTCAGGAGTCGCAACCGTTTGGTTAGGTCGCATAACTTTAAGTCCTCTTCTACCAAGCCCATTAAAAGCTTGTGGACTAGTTACCTCATGAATTAAATGTCGGTCGATGTATAATACCGAAGGGCCATCAGGGATTTCTTGCACCACGTGGGCATCCCAAATCTTATCGAATAACGTTTTTCCTGCCACTTTTTAGTAGATTTTAATTTTTTGAAAAATACGAGTTATTAGATTTGAGTATACTCAAATCTTTCTTCCGATGTATCGGAAGAAATTTCAACTCGATTTAATTTGGTAAGGTTTATTTAATTAGGAAAGGTAAATTTACTACCTTATTTATATAAATACCTAATTATATAAGGCATAATTACGATGTCTAGCAGTAGAATTAGAAGAAAGGGAAGTTATACTGAAGTAATTCCTGAATAATAGTTGAGGAATATAGGAATTCCAAATTGATTTGCGAACTGCAAAATATCACAAAAGAAATATAGTTGTATGATTATATATGAAAATTTCGTCTACAAGAAGTGGTTGTTTATCGGTTAAAAATAATAATTTATCCTTTTTTTAATGTTTTTTTGATTGTTCAGAAACTAAATACTAACCTTTTAGCGTTATATATACGAACAACAAAACTACTAAACTCAAAACCAAATCATAAATGAAAACAGTATTCAACAAAAGCACCATCTGGTGCTAAAAACCAAATGAGAACTTTTAGACTATCCTATCTTTGATATCTTTCAGTACTCATTTTCCAATAACAATTTCTAAATTTTTGATTATTAAAAGCTGTGCTATTGCTGCACCTGCTAGAATTGATACTATTCAATTTATAGGGTAAGCTTTAGTTGCTTTCAATAGTTCAATTTCGCTATTATTTTTTCAAATAACAGTCTTTTCTCAAGGGTATACACTTGATTGATAGGAGACTTTTATTGCCTTAAATGCTGGTAAATGACCTCATTTGAGATAGGATTTCTATGCCAAAAAACACCGATTGATAACAGAATTTAATTTAATTTTTTTCACCAAAGTCTTATGAAAACAGACTTTAAAACCATTTGAACGATGAATACGATAATGAAAACTAATGTATTGGGATTTAACAGAATTATTACCCAAGACGATGTAGAGATTTAAGTTACTAGTCCCGAATAACATCAATCCTTTGTTATTCGGGGTTTTTATTCATTTAATCTTTCCAAAAACCAGTCTCTAAAACGAATATTTTTTTCGTTTTTTAATTCAGTTTTTAAGATTTTCTTTTTCTTAGCATTCCATTTATCATTTTTTATAGCATGAGCCATCTTTCGTAATAGGGTAGTAAATTTTTTGTACCTTATTTTCCTATTTTTTAGTAGAGACTTTTCTCTTTCAATATATTTGTCAAATGCTGCGCATTTATTAAGTAATAATTTATAAAAAGAAATGTCAGTTTCTAATAAATGAAATATAGACCGAATTTGAAAGGTTTTTGCACTAATTAATCTAAATGTTTTAATGTCATTAAATCTATTAGAATTAGTGATTTCTATTACTTTTTGATGTTCACCTGTAATAAAAAAATAGTTGCATAAAGAGTATTGTTTAATTGATTCTGCATTTTTTGGCGGTAAGAGATGTTCGTAATCATTAATGAAAGAAGCGACCCATTCAAAATTTTCTAGTTTAAGCCCTACAATTACTATGTTTAGATAAGAGGTAACGATTAGCACACCATTTAATAATAGCATATTATTAACTAAACCAATTTGGTAAACTTTGAACAAAATAGGTCCATATATTTTAAAATTTTTATTAACTTCCCTAACCCCAAAATTCTGAATAGCCGTATAAATATTCATGCTATCTTTATCACCCAACTTATTTATGTTGCTTTCAAAATCTGCAATAATTCTGATATAAAGATGGATATCTTTTTTAATCAATAATTGATTAATTTGATTTAGAAGAAGAAGATTTAAATTGTCACCAACTATTTCTTTTGAAAGCCTGATTGTAGGTAGATCAATAGAATCCTTGAACATTTGTTTTTTATTAGTAATTTCTAATAAAAAAATGGCTTGTTCTAACCCTAAGTAGTTTTGAAAATTATAAATAGTGTTTTTTAATAATTCATTGCTGTTTTTCCTATTATTTTCTATGTGAAAATATAATTCTTTTTCCAAGGAAAATTTATTGAAATAGTAAGCTGTATCTTTTTGCTCGACTTTTTCTAATTCTGCCAGTAATCTCCTAGAATAATTAAAAAATTCACTTTCAATATTCCGTTTGTTATACACTTCTGATAGTCGCTTATCTCTTCCAAATTCATCTTCTTCATTATCCAAATACAATAAATAATTATCAACTATTTTGACAGTACGACTTAATAGGTTTCGCATTTTACCATCATTATAATTAACATTAGGATAAACAGCTTTAAAAATAACTTCTTTCGTTAACTCATTTGAATCAAATTTGGGGGCATATGCTGCTAGAGCTAAATATAATTTAAGTGGATTTTTATTCTTTTTTAAGAAAAAAGGACTGTCAATGTAGGCTTCTAATTGATTAAATTCCTTTTTAGATAGAGATTTTATCAATTTAAATAATTTTGTTTTGTGCAATTTGATATATTTATCGTTACAAAATAAAAATTTAAGTTAAAATAACTTATTGATATTCAATAAGTTATAATTTTTGTGTATTTTTTTTATATAAATAAGCCATGACAAAATTACTATTTGTCTCAATAAAATGCTCAATATTTTCCTACATTTGTATAGTATTGTTATAGTAAACCAAAACGAGACATTAAAGGGGTGTTAAATCAACAACCAGCTATCAGAACCCACGAATGAAATAAATGCCAGCGTAAACTTTGTAAGAAATCACAAAAAAAACTCGAAAAATTCAAATAAAAATACTTACGCGATTCTCTCTAAAGAGTACTTTCAACTTATCAGTTATGGAAGTGCTCTTTTTTATTTCCTTATCTTTAAGCCGTAGAATAGACTAAAAATTGATAACTGAGGACATTGAAGATATCCACTTACCAAAAAACAGTTTAATTCCTTCCTTTTTATTACATTTGCGATAGAATATTTTTAAAATTTTGAGGATTGTTTATTTACAATTAAAGAAAACCATAATCCTCAATCAATGAATTTTATACTATGAAAAAGCAAATATTTCTTGTATTAACAAACCTATTATTTTTTGCTAGCCTCAGCACTGGACAAAATATTAATATAGAAGGCTATGTTTTCGAAGATAATAATCGAGGATTTTTAAATGAAGTAAATGTGGCCGTTCATGATGCGACTACCGAGGCTTTAGTCACGGAGTCAATTACTGATATGAGTGGATTATTTACAGCAGAACTACCAGCAGGAAAAGATTATATTCTTAAAATCAATAAAGATTTATTTTTTCCTAAAGAAGAAATGATTTCAACCAAAGGAAAAAAAGCAGGAGAGAAGGTATATTCAAAAGTAAAATTAGAACGAAAACCAGGGTATATTTTTGATGTGACCTTAGCGGAAAGTGGAGCGCCTACCGCAACAGTTGATGCTATAACAGGGGCTAAAATTGAAGTTTTCAATAATACCAAAATGGAAGAAACTTTGGTGGTTCCCTCATTAGAGGGTATTAATTTTGATGTAACTTTCGAGAGAGGAAACCATTATACCGTCTTAATTAGAAAAGAAGGATATTTTAATAAAAGGCTAGAGGCTTATGTAGATGTAGAGGGGTGTATATTATGTTTTGAAGGAGTCGGAACAGTAACCCCTGGTGTGTCAGATGTGATGACAGAAGGCTTTCAGATGGGGTCTGTGTTAGCCAATATTGAATTAGAGCCAGCAACTTTGAATCGTACAATTGAGGTTGAAAATATTTACTATGATTTAGATAAATATGCTATAAGAAAAGACGCTGCAACAGAATTAGATAAGGTGGTCAAATTATTAAATGATAATCCAGCCATCATTCTTGAATTAGGTTCTCATACAGATTCTAGAGGAGGGACAAGATATAATAGAAAATTGTCTACCAATCGAGCGAAAGCAGCTGTTGATTATATCATTGAAAAAGGAGGAATTAGTAAGGGGAGAATAACTTCGAAAGGATATGGCGAATCCACATTGGTGAATAGATGTAGTGATGGAGTAAAATGCTCTGAAGCAGAACATCAAAAAAACCGAAGAACAGAATTAAAGATAGTTGGATTTGAAGCAGTTGACCCCTTAGAAAATAGAAGTTTAGCAGATATTTTAATTGAAGAAAAACTGTTGAGGGAAGTACAAAATTCTGAACAAATACAAGTTATGCCTGGACAGGTTCCCGATTTTAAAGGCAAGAATAAAACTAAATCAAATCTACCTGTTCCAAGTACAAAACCAAAATCTAATTCATTACCAAAAAGTGCGACTGTCAAAACTAAACCTAATACTTCTGCTGCTTCCAAAGCTCCTTCGGAGGTAAAAGGAGCGGTAACTCAAAAAGCAAGTAATGCCTCAACAACTGCAGAAATGGATGCAAAAAAATCAATGGAAGTTACTAAAACATCCATAATAACTTCTGCGCAGGAAACAGCTAATAAAGGGCAAAGAGGAGAAACCTTAGTAAAAGGAGGTTCAAGTGGAAATTCAAAACCAAGTCTGCCTACAAAGGGTACTTCGCAAGCAAATAACTTAAATTTTGATGCAAGTAAGATAATGATTGTTCAAAATGGGCAGGTTGAATTAGTAACCAAAATGATAGAAAATCAGTTGAATACTAAAATAACGGATAGGTTATTGGCAAAAAATATATATTTAGGAAAAGAGGGGGCTATGAAGACGTATAGGTTTGATTCGATAGATAAAATGCCTATTGAATTATTGAATGCATTTTTGGGCAAGTTGGCTATTCTTGAAAAAGCAGATGGGATGAAAATATTCCAACTAGAGAAAGGTGGGATGTTGCCGACAGAAATTTTAAAAGCTTTAAAATAATTCTATCTCAATCAATAATTCTTAAAGCGAAATAAGTAAAAATAAAGGAATAGAGGTGCCAAATTTTCATAAATTTGGCACTTCTATTTTACCTCATTACATAGAGCTAGTCGGAAATTTATTTCCAAAAAGTAAGAAGCTCTTTCAGAATTATAAATATTGAAAGTAAATATTCCAGAATCAGACCAGAAACGAGTTGTCATTATTGGTGGTGGCTTTGCAGGTATCAATTTAGCTAAGCAGTTGGCTAAATCCGATTATCAGATAGTGTTAGTGGACAAGAATAATTATCATCAATTTCAGCCACTTTTTTATCAGGTAGCCATGGCTGGATTAGAACCAAGTTCGATAGCCTTTCCATTGCGAAAAATATTCCAAAAAAATAGAAATATTTATATTCGGGTAACAGAGGTGCTTAAAATAGATAAGGCAAATAATCGGCTAGAAACGACTTTGGGCATTATGAACTTTGATTACCTAGTAATGGCGGTTGGAGCGGACACCAATTTTTTCGGCAATGAAAATCTTGCTAAATATTGTATCCCGATGAAGTCAGTAGGGGAGGCACTATATTTGAGAAATGCGATATTCAACGATTATGAGATTGCATTATCTACCGACGATTTTGAAGAACGCCAAGGCTATATAGATGTTGTGATTGTCGGAGGAGGCCCAACGGGAGTAGAGGTAGCAGGAGCATTAGCAGAAATGAAAAAATATATCCTTCCAAAGGATTACCCTGAGTTAGACAACAAAGAAGTAGATATTTATTTAGTCCAAAGTGGGGACCGATTATTAAAAGGAATGTCAGATGAAGCGGCAGAAAAAGCGCTGAAGTATCTTAGAGATATAGGTGTAAAAGTGATTCTAAACAATCGAGTTGTTGATGTCGATGAGAATTTTGTTTTTATGAAAGATGGAACCACTATCCGTTCTCGAAAAGTCATTTGGGCAGCAGGCATTACAGGGAATAAAATAGAAGGATTGCCCGATGATTGTACCGTTAGAGGTAATCGCTTAAAAGTAAATGCATTTAGTCAAATAGAATGTTTCGATAATATTTTTGCAATTGGAGATATTGCCTATATGGAGGATGCCGCCTATCCTCAAGGACATCCACAGGTAGCCCAAGTTGCAATCCAACAAGGAAAACATTTAGCAAAAAACTTAAAAAGACTATCCAAGGGAAAAGACCAAGTTCCGTTTAAATATAAAGATTTAGGAGCGATGGCAACTATTGGTAGACATTTAGCAGTAGTAGATTTACCAAGATTCAAAACACAAGGTTCGTTTGCTTGGTTTGTTTGGTTGTTTGTACACTTATTTTCACTTATAGGCATGAGAAATAAGGTAATTGTATTTATCAATTGGGTTTGGAATTATTTTACTTATGACCAATCTTTGAGGCTTATTATCAAAGTTAAGGAAAGGAATGGGAAGAAGGTGTAGGAAAGGTCTTTTGGTGTAAAAAAGTAGCGATAATTCCTAAAGAACTATCGCTAACTTACATACTCACATTGAAACCTGTAAATATAGTTGTAAACCTAAAATTGAACACAAGTTTCAACTTCTTTTGCGTCCAAAAAGGATGCCAATATCTTTAATATATTTTTTGTAATCTGTTAGTTTTTATTTTGTCGGCTATTATCAATAGTCTACACATATCTCATTGGAAGCGTTTCCAAATTATTATGTCATAAAGGTGGTTTGAGGAAAGGGAATTAAAAATCTAAGTTGGTAGGATTTATTTATTACAATCTTAAACTTAGGATTTAATCAGAGCAAAAGTAAAAAAAAATTTACTTTAATCAAGTTTTTTCGAATAAACAACAGGAATTATTTGGCCTAAAGGATTGATTATTAATTGATTATGGTAGTTTTCGAGTCAAAGAATAGTATAAATAGATGATTCACAAGAAAATCCGCACAAATCATCTTTTTATCGAGGTATATATTCTAATAAACTTAATTGGAATTAGTTACAACTTTAGCATTTTTTAATGCTTGTTCCAACTGTCTAAGGTGGACGGGTAAATCTTTTAATACTTCAATTGAACCAGTATTATATTTCTTAAATGTTCCATCGACGGTTGCCGCTTTGTGAGCTGCTACATCTAATTTAGCTAATAGGCCTTGAAGTTGGGTGAAATCATCTTGATTCATTCTTGCTTAGGTTTAGTAGTTATACGATTTTTTGTGTGAAAATTTATACGCAATTACATATGAAATGTTGTAATGTGATTTGACTGCAAAAGGGGAGTTAATTAAGAATTGGTAGTTTATAAAATTTTATAATTCTCAGACGAAAATATTCCTCGTTAAATTTTTAAAAATATTGGAGGGGGAAAAGGAATACAATTATTTAATAACAATAACCATTCCTATTAGATAGGATATTAATTTTTTTTAGAAATAGTATTAATTTTTTAGCTGCTTAAATGGAACGTTGCTAAACAACTCTAATTTTCAGTGCCTACCAGTATCAATTTTCTACTTTTCCAGACATGAGATACGCTTTGATAAAGTCATCCAAATCTCCATTTAAAACCTTATCTGGATTATGTACTTTAAAATTAGTTCTGAGGTCTTTTACCCAACGGTCGTCTAGGACATAGCTTCGAATTTGAGACCCCCATTCATTTTTCATTTTCTCCGCTTCAACAGCATCCCTTTCTTCCAATTGCTTTTGTAATTCTAGCTGGTATAAACGAGATTTAAGCATGGTTAAAGCTTTTTCTCGATTCAAGTGTTGTGACCGTTCTTCTTGACATTCAGCTACCAAACCAGTAGGCAAGTGTCGGACTCTAACAGCGGACTCTGTTTTATTGACATGCTGTCCACCAGCACCACTAGCTCGAAAAGTATCCCATTCGATATCAGCGGGGTTTACGTTAATTTCAATAGTATCATCCACCATAGGGTGTACAAACACAGAAGAGAAAGAAGTCATTCGCTTACCCTGCGAATTAAACGGACTAACTCTTACAAGTCGATGTACGCCATTTTCTCCTTTAAGCAAGCCATAAGCAAAATCACCTTTAATTTCTAATTCAACAGATTTTACGCCTGCTACACTGCCATCTACTCGATTTAATTCGCTTACTTTAAATCCTTGTTTATCAGCCCACATCATATACATCCGCAGAAGCATAGAAGACCAATCATCTGATTCTGTACCACCAGCACCAGAATTGATTTCAAGGATACAGTTCAATTCGTCTTCTTTTTTATTTAAAGTAGAACGGAATTCTAAATCCTCCGTAATCTTGGTAGCGGCTTCGAATTGAGCTTCCACTTCTTCCACCGTAGCTTCACCTTCTTTCTGAAATTCGGCTAAGATTTCTAATTCTTCAATAACAGTAGCTACCTTTTCAAATTTTACAACCCAATTTTTATGGATTTTAATTTCCTTCATCACGACCTCCGCCTTTTTGGGGTCATTCCAAAAATCAGGGTCCATACTAATTTGTTCTTTTTCTTCTATTTGCAGTTTTCGATTCTCGACGTCAAAGATACCTCCCCAAAAGTCCCAATCGTTCCTGCAAATCTTTTAGTTGATCTGAGGTCATGATATATCGGTTTAAAAGGTTAAAAAGAAGTAGTAAGTTGTAAGTGGTCAGTGGTAAATCTTAATTTACCACTGACCATTAGAATTAAGTCTATTTACAATTTAAAACCCATTTATTTCATTTCTTCTAATTCTACGTAAAATACTAACTCCGCATTTGGGCCAATATTAGGAGGGCTGCCAGCAGCACCATAGCCTAAGTCACCAGGAATAAATAATACGGCTTTAGTTCCTTCAGTAAATAATTGAAGTCCTTCATCCCAGCCTTTGATTACTTGTCCTCTTCCTACTGGTACCATATAAGGAGTCCCTCTCATAAAGGAGTTGTCAAACATTTTTCCATCAGTAGTCATACCATAATAGTGTACGCTAGCTCCACCACCATTTTCTACTTGTTTACCAGTTCCTTTTTCAATGACATGGTATTTCAAACCACTTGCAGTTGTTTCTAAACCAGCTAAAGAATTCCCTTTATATTGGTTTAAAATATCTTGTGTTTGTTGAGCTACATCAGCTTCTCTTGCTTTTGAAGCTTCAATTTTTAATTGTTGCGCAGCTTTTTCTTTTTCAATCTCTTCTTTGGTAGTAATACCAGTTAAAACAATATCATAGTGAACAAACTTAGAGGTTTCAAACCCAGGTGGTTTTCTTGGGAAGGAGTCAACAGATTGCTGAACTGTTAAACTATCTCCAACAGCCATTAGAGATAATGCTTCTATGATTGGTGAAATAGATTTTGCAGGTTGGTTAGCCAATTCAGGTATTAACACTCTAGCAGGTCTACCTTGTTCTCTTGTTGAATTAACCAACTTTTCGTCATTCCGAATATCAACTACAAATACAGCCTCTTCGCCCATTTGAGGTTTTGGTCCATTGTTTTTGACATGGTGGGTATAACTATAACCTGAAGGCGTGACAGAAACGGTAGGCTCTGATTGACAGGCCCAGATTAAAGTTAAGGAAACTAGAAATAATAAATATCTCATTAAAAATTATGTGTAAATTATTAAAAAATCAAAATGGGAAAGAAAATAATTTCCTTCCCATTCTGGTGAATTTATAAATTTGAATTACCGAATTAATTAGCATTTGGCACTTATATAGAAGTTGAGAACTTAGCTAAAGTTGATTCAATGCTTCTTTATATTCAGGCAATACCTTTTTAAATCGATTAATAGTAGAACGTAACCCTTTAAAAGATGCACCACCGGAGGCATTCTTATGACCACCGCCTCTAAAATGCTTTTTGGCAATTTCCTGCACAGAAAAATCCCCTTTAGAACGCAGGGAAATTTTTACGATAGTAGGTTGTTCTGTGATGAAAGCTGCTAATTTAATTTCCTTCATCATCAATAAATAATTGACAATACCTTCTGTGTCTCCTCTTTGAATATCAAAATGCTCATAATCCTCTTTGGTCAAAGAAATAATACCTGTTTTATATTCGGGTAATATTTCCATACAATTATTCAAACAATAACCCAATAAGCGAAGATTCTTTTCAGGTAAACTATTAAACAACAAATTTTGCAATTTGGTATCATCTACTCCCATATCTTTTAGGCCTGCTACCACCCTAAACAATTTAGAAGATGTACTGTATTTGAAAGAACCTGTATCGGTTAAGATGCCAGAATACAAACATTCACCAAGGGGAATGGTCAGTTTTTCCTGTTCATTCATGCCTACGATAAAATCATAAACCATTTCACAAGTCGAACTAGCAGTGGTATCCGAAAAAGTAAAATCACAAAAATCATCTGGGTATAAGTGATGGTCAATCATTATTTTTGTTGTCTCTTTTAGGCTACCAATTACTTCTCCCATCTTATCGACTCGGTCCAGACCATTGTAGTCCAAAACAAAAATAATGTCTGCTTCTTTTAACTTTACATTAGATGCTTCGGGGTTGTCATCATGAATTAAAATATGCTCACTGCCTTTCATCCATGCAACGAATTCAGGATAATCAGAAGGTAAAACTACCGTAGTCTCATGGCCAAATTGGTCTAAAAATAATTGCAAACCTAGACTAGACCCCATAGCATCACCATCAGGATTACGATGAGACGTAATCACAATTTTTTTGGGAATTAAAAGTAGGTCTTTTACTTTTTCTAACTGTTCATTCATTTGAGCAACATTTTTCACGGTGCGAAAATCCTACTTTTTAAGGACTTCAACAAGCAGATAGCTTTTTTTTTGATTTGAAATATATGAATTTATAATAATTAGTATCCAGTAAAGCAGATAATTAGCCAGATAGAATCAATTAAAAATAAATATCCGCCAAATTCAAGCATCTTGTTTTTAGATTTTATACTTTTGCACCGCTTTTGAGGAAGGCGTTAAAGTGTCCTTTTCAAAAATGAAATTTTATGGTTAGTTTCTTTTGTAATAAGCTGTTAACCAACAACCAACAAATTTTTTTTAATTTAAAATAAAAACTACATTCCTATGGCTGGAAATAGAACTTTCACCATGATTAAGCCTGATGCGGTAAAAGCTGGTAACATCGGAGCTATTTTAGCGAAAATTAATGAAGCGGGTTTCAAGATTATTGCCATGAAATTGACGCATTTGACACCTGCTGTTGCTGGTAAATTCTATGCAGTTCATTCAGAAAGACCTTTCTACGGTGAATTAGTAGAGTTCATGTCAAGTGGTCCAATTGTAGCAGCAATCTTGGAGAAAGATAATGCCGTTGCTGATTTTCGTACCTTAATTGGAGCTACCAACCCTGCGGATGCAGCGCCAGGTACTATTAGAGCATTATTTGCAAAAAGTATCGGAGAAAATGCAGTTCATGGAGCAGATTCTGATGAAAATGCTATGATTGAGGGAAGTTTCCACTTTTCTGCTGACCAGATGGTAGGATAAGCATACAGATTTTCATTTGGCTGTTGTCGGTTACTTTTTAACGAAGGAATGGACAACAGCTAACTGAAAATTATAGCTGCTTAAAGTTTACTAAAATACTCTTTGATATTTTTTGCTTCTTCAGGTTTCATTCTTCCGCTCAACAATAGTCTTAATTCCCTTCTTCTTTCAGCACCTTCATAAAGCTTTTCTTCTTCTCGAGTTAAAGGAATAACTTTAGGGACTTTTTTTGTCTTTTTTAAATCATCTGTCAAGGCAACAAAGGTAAAATAAGCGTGATTACACATTCGGTTATTTGCTCCTTTCATATCTGCTGCAAATACCTCTACATAGACTTCCAAGGAAGAATTGAAAGTTCTAGTCACTTGACTTTCCAAAGTCACAATGTCCCCTTTAAATATAGGTTTTGTAAAAGAAACATGGTCCACAGAGGCAGTCACCACCTCAGATTCGCAGTGTTTGCCCGCAGCGACCGAAGCAACAATGTCCATCCATCGCATTAAATTTCCACCCATTAGATTTCCAGAAGGATTTGTATCATTGGGCATGACCATTTCCGTCATAATTGTTTTGGAGTCATTGACTTTTTTAGGTTTAAGTTCCTCTTTTTTCATGTAGTGTATTTACTTTTAAATCTAGTTAATTCCTTAGAATTTAGTTGGTTAGTAAAAATTCAACTATTGAAGTTATTTAAAGTTATTCTGATGGCGTACTTGCAAGTCATTGAAAATCAGCCTCCCGTCCGCATGGGTTCATTCGCTTTGCGAACTCATAGCTATTTATGTTTCCCGTAGCTTTGCAGGGTGACCCAGAACTACTTGTAACCGCCAATTTTAATTGGCTGGTTCTCAAAAAGTGCTGAAAATCAACCAACCAAATAAATTTGGCGATTACGAAAATGCATTCTCGGTCAGCCTGTTTGGCTACGAAAAAATAAAGGAGCTTCATCTTGATTTCCAAGCACTTACAATCAGTCTCCTAACAAAACCTTAAACAACTTCATTGTTTCTATAGGTTTAATTGAGTCAGACAACCAATTTTTAAGGTATACTCAAACAACAAATATAGTTGAATAATATTAATGATGATTTACCTTCTAAAACATAGCCAAAAATACTATCTTAGCGGATAATGTTTGACAATCGACAATAAAGACTATGGAAGAAAAATACCGCATTTTATATGTGGACGACGAGAAAGACAATTTAACTGCTTTTCGAGCAGTATTGCGCCGATATTATGAAATTTTGACAGCGCAGAGTGGGGAAGAGGCCTTACAAATTTTAGCAAAAGAAAAAGTTGACTTAGTCATCAGTGACCAACGTATGCCTAAAATGACGGGGGTTGAGTTGTTTGAACAAGTAAGTAAAGATTATCCTGATATTATCAGAATGGTTTTGACTGGCTATAGTGATGTGCAGTCCATAATCGATGCGATAAACAAGGGTAAAGTCAATCATTTTATTACCAAGCCTTGGAATGTTGAAGAATTGCGTTTGATTTTAGATAAAGCCTTGGAGACTTATGTACTACGTTTTAGAAATAAAACTTTAGAACATGAAAATAGTGAATTAATGATTAAGACGGCAAGAATGGAAAAAGAGCATATTTTGTCGCAATATGAAATTTTAAAGAACCAGATAAATCCTCATTTTCTATTTAATAGCATGAATATTTTATCGTCATTGATTCCTCGGAATCCACAAACAGCGGTTAAATTCACCAAGCAATTTTCTAAGGTCTTTAGAACCTTATTAGAAATGAATGAGGAGTTAACTATTCCTTTAGAACAAGAATTAGATTTTATCAAATCTTATTTGTTTTTACAAAAAATGCGTTTCGACAAAAGTCTCCAAATTCAAGTACGCATTGCGAAAAGTAAATTAGGATTGCAATTACCACCTTTTGGCTTGCAACTGTTAATTGAGAATGCCATTAAGCACAATATTATTTCAGAAGAAATGCCCCTAAAAATTTCTATTTCCAATGAAAAAAATTATTTAAAAGTGGAAAATAACCTCCAACTTCGGGGAAGAGATAGCACCTCTACAGGGATTGGTTTAAAAAATTTAAAAGCACGATACAAAATGCTGACTGACTTACCTTTGATATTAGAAAGTAATGAAAAGGCTTATGTAGCTAAAATTCCATTGATTTAAGTAAGTCGAATATTTAGTCCTATTAATATATTAATTAATTAACTGATAATGAGCTATTTGCGAAAAAAGTGATAGTTTTGTTTTTATATCAAAAAACCATTTTTTAAATTAAATATTTTTAATATGCTACAATAATTTATCTGTCTTTAATTGCCAAAATAATGCAAAAAAAGGCGCTTAAATTTGCGCAGTTTTGAAAAGTTGATTAGCTTGTGAAGATAAGGAGGTGATTTGAAAAAAAAGTCTTTGGTTTGATTAAGTTTTGTCGAGAAAGCAATAACAAAACTTAGCACCTTACTAAAAATATTTTAAATCAAATTGGTAAGACTAAAAATCTATGATTAAACAATTACGCGATGATTAGAGCTGTTATAGTAGAAGATTCAGTTGATGGGTTAAATAATTTAAAAAATATATTACAATCAAATTGCCCAGAGGTAAAGGTGGTTGCGGAAGCTAGTAGTGTAGCAACTGCTATCAAAATGTTTAAAAAACCGGACCTCCAACCTGATGTTGCTTTCCTCGATGTTCATTTGCAGGATGGACTAATATTTGAAGCCTTAAATGCCTTACCACAAGTAGATTTCGAATTAATATTTGTTACCGCTTTTGAAAAATATGCTATTAAAGCTTGTCAATATGCCTCTATTGGATTTATTATGAAGCCTATAGATGCTGATGAGTTAGTAGACGCAGTTCGTCGGATTCCTAAGAACAATGAGGAAATGCAAAAGAGGTATGAGCTTTTCTCAAAAATCTATAGCAATCCAAATGCCTTTGAAAAATTAAGTATTTCCGCCGTTGACGGAATTTATTTTGTCCACATTAGAGATGTATTACGCTTAGAAGCAGAAGATAATTATACCCATATTTTCCTTAAAAATGGTAGTAAAATAACCGCTTCCCGAACCATCAAATGGTATGAAGAGCTATTGGAGCCGATGAACTTCTATCGAGTTCACAAACGCCATGTAATTAATTTGAATTATATGCAGAAATTTGTCAAAGGAGACGGAGGGTATTTGGTCATGGACGATGGAATGAATATAGAAGTGTCCAGACGACGTAGGCCTGCTTTTATGGAACAAATGCGGAAATTGCAAGAAGGGATATGATTTAGTGATGAGTGATGAGTGATGAGTGATGATAGGTGTAACTTTTTTGTTTATAACAATTTGCTATAATGAAAACTCATAAATATGCTATGAAAAGTGGTCCTTTACGACAGAAATCCTTTCAAATGGCTAATAGGATTGTAAAGCTTTATAAATATTTGATTAGGGAAAAGAAGGAATACATTTTGAGTAAGCAATTGCTTCGGGCTGGAACTAATCCTGGTGCTATGGTTCGAGAATCTGAAAATGCGGAAAGTGATAAAGATTTTATTCATAAATTAAGTATTGCTCAAAAAGAGACGGGAGAAACCCAATTTTGGTTAGAGCTATTGTATGAAAACGATTACTTAACTAAAGACGAATTCGAATCTATAAATCCAGATACAGTTGAGGTCATGAAAATATTGAGAAGTTCCATCGTGACCAAGAAACAAAATTCAGGTCTATTATGAACTGTCTGATTGCCACTACTTATAACTCATCATTCATCACTTATCACTAAAGTCTACATCCAGCTCCGTTCATCAACTTCCACTTTATACAAAACATAATTAGTAATTTCTTGCGCTTTTGCTAAAGGGACATAAGGAATTTTTACAGTTCCAGCAGCGGTATAAAAATATAAATCAGCAACTTGTTTTTTCGCTTGATAAATGGATTGCCGAGTTTTCACAGCTTGGACTTTATACCATTTTAATAACGTAAATTGAGTGCCAATAATACCATTCTCAGTTAGAATACCTTCCTCGCTAACATGGAATTTCCAATTTTTATGAAAAATTTTACTTGTAAAAAAAATACCAATTGGCCAAAGAACGGCTGCAATCCCCAAAAATATAGACTGTTGGACAAAGGCATTGATTAATAGTGCCAATGCTGGGATACCTCCAAGGTAAAGTACTCTTCGTCCGATGATAAGTGGACTAATTTGGTGAGTACTATAATTTAAATTTCCTTCTTCAGGAAAATAAGTTGCTCGAACGGTATTTATCTGGTCGGCATAACATCCTGGAATATTTATCGATTGGCGAATATTTACCGCAGCACTTGAAGCTTGAAATAAGCCTAACTGAAAAATTTTAAAAATCCTTTTTAGGATAGAATCTTCCCATCGGATAAACTGTATCTTATTGATGTTGGCGGATTCTTCTCTTTTGGTAAACAACCCAGAAACCACTTTAAAGCCTGCCTTGGTTCGAAAAAATCGGAGGTCAAAATGCTGGAAGACGGTCAACATTAGAGAAATAAGAATGGAAAAAATGATAAGTGCCAATAGGAGATAGACCCAAAAAGAAAGCACACTTCCCAAGCCAAAATCTTGCTCTATAATATCCATTGGATTATTTTCATCAATAAAATCAAAATCAATAACCGTTTGGAAAATCCAAAATCCAAAACCCATAATAATACCCAAACCTCTGATATGATTCTGGCTAATGCCCACTTTGATAAGGTCAAATGGGTTTAAGCGCATTAAAATATTAGGCTGTTCTTCTTCAATGACAACCTCTTGGTCCTCATTTTGAAGTATAGGCTGAGATTTTGCCTTCTCTGTCATGATAAAAGCCCGAATCGCCTCTGCTTCTTCCCGTTTAATAGCTTGTATGGAGATTTCTTTTTGGTTGGAACCTGCTGAATCAACTTCTAAACTCACCACATTAAAGGCTTGGTGAATCAGATTTTGCTCGAAGTTGATGGTTTGAATACGGTCAAAAGGAATATTGATTTTCTTTTTCTGGAAAAGTCCTTTTTCAATTACAAATTCATCATCCTTAATGTAATAATAGAACTTGAAATAGGCGATAATAGAACCGACAGCAGAGATACCACCTAGGATAAATAAAATGCGCGTCATGTAAGGGTCTTCGCTAGAAGAACTGCCCTTAGTCTGGAAATCTAAATTATTGAGAATGACCACCAACAAAATAGGCCAAAACTGTCTAATGATTTGCTCAATAAGCTTTTGAACAATCAAAAAGATAGCAATTGGAGATTGCCGTTTTGGAATACTAAAGTTATATGCTTTTTCTTTTTGCATAAAGCTGTTGGGTGATTAAATTTCTTTGAGTAGAAATATTCCGTATCAAAAATAAACTTTGCTAACTATTACGTTCTACCTTTTAAATTTCAGATTTTAAATTTTCCGCATCTTCCTTCCATACCTTTTCAATTTCTTGGGAAGGTATCTCCTCAGAAGCCAATTCATCTACTACCTCTTCAGTCAAGGTATCAATAGCTAAAGGTGGAGCATTCGTTTCCTCTACTGTTTTATTGATAATAAATTCTTTGATGCGTTGAGCTGTATCTGCTTTTAAGCCAGGAATAGATAAATCACTATTACTCCCACCAGCTGTAAAAATTTGTAAAGTATGTAAATCAAACATTCTTTGTATGATACCTTGACTTACTTCACAATGCTGTACCCGATTGAATGGAATGGTGGTCATTGTCTTAAAAATAACCCCTTTTCGATGGACTAAATCTTTGTCCCTTAGAATATATCCTCTGATTTTATATCCCAAATTAGTTAAGCCAAAAGAAGCGATTGCCCAAACAATCCATAAACCAACCAGTCCCCAAAACAGCCCAGGTACCTCCGTTACATCCGTCAAAAAATAAGACATAATTAGCCCAAAGCCCAAAATGAGGAAGAAGATAAAACTGCCAATATATCTAACAACAAGATAGTTTTCATCCAATTGTTGAAACGTTCCCGTTTCTACTTTTGGTAGTGCATCAATATTGATTTCGTAATTTTCGAAAATCATTTTTTAGATTTCAAATTATTGTTTAGGGCTAAAACAATTGCTCAAAAAAGTTGTACACTTTATTTTTGCCCCACTACTTATGCTACTCTTTGTGAGGAAATACCTGTTAGATTTTCATAATCTAACAGGTATTCGCTTTTTAAATTTATTCTTCAAACAAACTGGCTTTCAAACCAGGTATAACGTTTAAGGCATTTTTATAATAAACCTTTTTCAGTATTTCGTCAGGCAAATTTAAACCATACATTCTCCAATAGGCATGATACTTTTTATAGTATGGAAAGTATTCGTCTGCTGTTTCCAAAACGCGAAAATAAGTAGGAAATTCTTTTGGCTTATAAGAATCTTTGCCAAAAAGAATACGGTCTTGGTATTTTTCGAAGAACCAATTGGCCATTCTAGGTTGTCTTCCTAATTCCGCAATAACTGCTCCAATCCCTACATACATATTCGGCATTTTATCCATCAGGGTAGATAAATACTTTAAATCGTTGGCATACCAACCCATGTGGGCCGCAATAAAGGTGGTATTTGGATGCTTTTGAAAAATATGATGTTGCTCAGCGATAATTTGTTCAAAAGTGAATTTAGCAGGGTCTCGTTTCCGACCAGGTCTCAATTTTAATTCTAACCAACGCTCATTTTTTTCATCATGAGGTTTCCAAAAAGAAGCAGGGTCGGCGGAGTGAATTAAAACAGGAATACCTAATTCTCCACATTTTGCCCAAACCGCATCAATTCGAGGGTCGTCAATCGCAATTCGATTACCAGAAGAATCGACATTGGACATCCCTTGGCTTTTGTAGATTTTTAAGCCTCTCGCACCAGCAGCCACATCAAATTCAATCTGCTTGACCGTATTTTCTGTCCATTCAGGGTCATCGATACTTCTCAATTCAATATTGGTAAAAACAATAAATCGTTCTTTTTGAGGATGTTGATTAACAATATCCATCATGCTTTGCAAACGCTTTCCTCCACGACCACTTAGATTAACCAAAGCACCCATGTTCAGGGTATCCATTTCTGCGAATAATTTATCAAAATAAGAGACATCATTAATCCGCCAATGGTGACTATGAATATCCACAAATTTGAATTTAGCACTGGTAACAGGATTTTCGGGAACGACTAGGGTAGAGGTTGGGTCGTATATCTCAAAGTCCATGATAAGGGAAGAATCAATTGGTTGGCGCTGTCCAAATAGGGAATGCACCACGGATAGTAAAACAAGAATGGTAATAAATTTTGCTAAATATTTATTCATTATATAAATTTTTGATGATTATTTATTTTGAATCTATAGGGTTAACTTTACTCTTTAATCATTGCTCAAAGCCAAAGATACCAATTAGCCAACAAAAATAAATAACCATCTAAGGACTGAAATTGTTATACATTCGTTAAGAATGTTGAAATTTGTTTTCTTTTTATAATAAAGGAAGGATATTTGGACTTATTATTATAGAGAAATGCTGCGATTAAGCACCAATTTCCAAACTTATTTAAATAAACAGCTAAGTAATGACTAAAAAATACTTTTATCTACTATTGAGTTTGACCTTTTGCACCATAAATCTCATTGGACAAACTGGTTATAACATTGAGGTGACATTGGATAATTTCGACCAAGAAAAATTAATGTTAGGGTATCATTATGGAGATAAACAATATATAAAAGATTCTGTCAAGGTAAATGCAGAGGGTAAGTTTATCTTCAAAGGAGCAGAAGATTTAGATGCAGGAGTCTATTTAATAGTCATGCCACCAGACAATCAGTATTTTCAATTATTGATTGATGAAAAAGAACAGCATTTTACTGTAAAAACGGATGCTAAATCTCCGACGGTCAATATGAAAGTTACAGGGAGTAAAGACAATCAATTATTCATTGACTATATGAATTTTCTTGGTCAGAAAAGACCGGAGGCAGAAGGTCTGAAAAAAGAATTAGCTGCAGCAGAAGATGATGCAAAACCAGCAATTCAAGCAAAACTTGAGACTATTAACAAAGAGGTAAAAACCTTCCAAAATAAAATTGTAAATGACAATGGTTCGACGTTGACAGCAGCTTTGGTTAAATCGGGAATAGAAGTACCTATGCCAACATTTGAAGGGACGGAAAAAGAGGTGCAATTGAAGCGGTATTACCATTACAAAGAACATTATTTTGATAATCTAAATTTAGCCGATGAACGATTAGTAAGAAGCCCAATACTATTTCAACGGATAGATTATTATATGAATAAGCTAACGGTACAAAACCCAGACTCTATCAGTAAATCCGTTGATTTTATTTTAGAAAAAGTAAAGCCAGCAGAAGAGACTTTTAAATACTACTTAGTGCATTTTCTAAACACCTATGCAGCATCGAAGATTGTAGGAATGGATGGGGTTTATGTTCATATCGCAGAGAAATACTATGCTACTGGTCAAGCACCGTGGACGGATGCAGAACAGTTGAAAAAAATAACAGATAATGCTAAAACTTTAAAGCCTATTTTAATCGGAAAAACAGCACCTGATTTAAAAATGTATGAAATCGATATTGAAGGAACAATAGCTGCCGAAAATGATGAGAATGAATATCAGAGATGGAAAGCAAAGCAGCCTATTACCTTACATGGAGTAGATGCCCCGTATACCGTACTTTTTGTATGGGACCCAGACTGTGGACATTGTAAGAAATCTATGCCAAAGGTGATAGAGTTTTATGAAGAGTTCCGCGATAAAGGAGTCGAGATATTTGCCATTTGTACAAAGACCTACGAAGAAATGCCTGCTTGTGCTAAAACGATGAAAGAAAAAGGAATGTTGAACTGGATTAATGCAATAGATCCCTTCATAAAATCCAAGTATAAGCAGATATATGATATTAAGTCTACGCCTCAAATTTTCATCTTAGATGAGAACAAAGAAATCATTTCAAAAAAGATAGGAGCAGAACAACTTTCAGATGTAATGACACGGATTTTGGAAATGAAATCAAAATCAAATGGGAAACAAGGTGATTCCAAATAAATATTATAATTTTTTATAAAATAAGTTATTTCAAGAAGTATAAAATGCTGTAAGCGAATTGTTTTCGTTTACAGCATTTTTTGTATATAAATATTATAGATATTTAATTCACAAAATGTTTTTTTTTCCTAAGATAATCAGTTAAATTTGTGCTGATATTTTTAGTAATTGGTATACTTTCAACAAGAAGGGACTAAATCACCTAAAATGCCAAGGTAAATGTATAAATAAACCTTGTCACATTTAGATTTATTTTTTTTAATTGAGGATATACAAGACGCTATATTTTTTTAGGCTAAATTATTAACACAATTCAACCTGTTTTACGGGATCAAACGTAATTACGTATGAAAAAACTTATTCAATTAACTTTCGTGTTTAGCTTATTATCTGTAACTGTTGCTTTTGCACAGCCATCAGGTGTAAGTGGTGAAGCAGGAAAGTGTTATGCAAAGTGCTTAATTCCTGACGAATACAGCACTGACACAGAACAAATCGAGACAGCACCAGCTTATACTAGAACTGACATCGCAAAGCCAAAATTGGCGACTGCAACAAGGTCAGTAATGGTAAAATCTGCAAGTTCAAGAATCGTTGAACGACCTGCTGAGTATACTACAACTACAGAGCGAGTTTTAGTAAAAGAAGAAAGTAAGCGAATGGTTGCAGTCCCTGCAACTTATGAAACTTATACGGAGCAAGTAGAAGTTTCTCCTGCTTCTAAAAAAATTATTCCAATCCCAGGTGAGTATGCTACTATCACTGATGATAATATTTACATGGGAACGACAGATGGAACAAGTACTGCAAAAGGAGCTTCTCCTAGTAGCTACGACCCTTCAGCTGCCGCTGCTGTTGGAAAGGCTTTAGCAAATGATGGTGATGCAAGTGGTGTAGGTGCTGCAGGAAGTGCAGGAGCTGGTGGTGCAGGCGCTGGAGCTGGTGCAGGTGCTGGTGCAAGAGGAGCTAATGGAAGAGCGGGAAGAGTGGCTGCAGGAAGTACTGCTGAAGGAGATTTGGCAATGGCAGGTTCTATTATGCCTTATTATACAAGCGTTGAGTCTGTAGAGTTTGAGCGTATTCCTATGGAATATGAAACAACTACTGAAAGAGTAGAAGTTTCTCCTGCTTCAACAAAGTGGGTAAAGCGTAAAGCTGATAGAAACTGTTTATCTGCTAATCCAGATGATTGTTTAGTTTGGTGTTTAGTAGAAGTACCAGCAGAATATAAGACAGTATCTAAGCGTAGAGCTAAAGGATGTGCTGCTGGATATACAAGAAGTAGCAAGTCTGGTTCTGGAGCTAATGCTAGAGATGAAGAATGTGTTAGAGTTCGCCAAGTAGCAGCTCAATACGGCCGTCGTCAAATCGTTAAAGCTGCACCAAGTTACAGAGAGGAAGTAATTCCTGCACAATATGCAACAGTAACAAAGCAAAGAATCAAAACACCTGCAACAGTAAGAGAAGAAATTATTCCTGCTGAATACAAGACAATCACAAAGAAAGTATTATCTAAGCCAGCTACTTATGATAGAGTAGCAATCCCGGCTGAATATAGTACTTCTACTTATAGCTACAGACAAGGATTAACATTAAAGCCAGGATACAGATGGACGACTTCAGGTTTGGTTTATAACCCAGCTTATGATGCAGGTTCTTCTAGTTACAGTGGTTCTCCAATGCCAGCTGGTGCTGGTTCAGGTGCTGACGGGATTGGTGGAGCAGGTCGTGGTGGTGATGTAGGTGATATGATAGGAGGTGATGTACCTGCTGACGCTAACAGCGCAGATGTATATTCAAACTGGGGAGATGCAGGATGTCCTACAGGCTACAGCTATAACGCTGATTCTGGTGTATGTTCTCGTTCAGTAAATATACCAGCTGAATACTCTACTTTAACGAAGCGTTCAGTAAGTAGAAAAGGTGGTTTCTCTGAATGGAGAGAAGTTGTTTGTGCCAACAAAATTACGGTTGCTATGAACAGACAAATCCAAAGAGCCTTAAGAGACAGAGGGTATGACCCAGGTCCAATTGATGATATCATTGGTACTCGAACTAAAGCAGCTTTAGTGAAATTCCAGAAAGACAATGGTTTACCAGTAGGTAACTTGGATATGGAAACATTAAAGGCTTTAGGTGTAAATCAATAAGCAATATTTAAAGTTTTCGGTAACCATACTGGAAATGGAGATATAAATAAAAGGTTCTGAAGAGCAGTCATGCTTTTCAGGACCTTTTTTGTTTTGGAACTTTTAGTATTTTTGATAGTATTAAATCTTACTATTTAGAATTTTTTACCCTGAGAAACTATCAAATTGCATGTCTGTTAACCAAACCATTCTTACTTTCCTATTAACACTATTTATTGTCCAAGCTGCCGCCCAAATTGTTAATGTAGAGGACAAAAGAAGTACGTTCACCGATAGCATCCAATGGGTAGAACAACTAGAATTAGGAGTAAACTTAACACATAATAAAAAAGATGTCTTAACCTTAAATGGAAAAGCTCAAATTGAGTTTACCTATTTTGATAAACTGCTAATAAGTATAACCAATTTCAATTTTGTCAAAGCAGGTGACCAAAACTTTGTGAATGAAGGATTTCAACATCTGCGCTATAATTCAAGGCTAAAAAAAGAATGGTTGACGTATGAGCTATTTGGTCAAGTCCAATATAATGAACGCGCAAATATTGCCATTCGAGCTTTAGGGGGAACAGGATTAAGATTTAGGTTGTTTGAAAAAGAAAAGGATAGAGCCTATTTAGGTATATCCTATATGTACGAATTTGAGGAAGAATCACAAGAAAGTCTCAAGCATAATAATCATCGATTGAGCACCTACTTTTCCCTATCATGGCAACCACAATCTAACATCCAAATTGCTTCTACCAGTTATTATCAACCTTTATTTACGAATGTTAAGGATTATCGTTTATCCTCTCAAACAGCGATGATTTTTTCTTTTTCCAAACGGCTTGATTTTAAAACTACTTTTTCGATAATTTATGATAGTCGAGCCGCAGTAGGCGCACCTACAACGATTTATCGGTTTTTAAATAGTTTGCGCTATCGTTTTTAAGCATTTGCCTAAATATTATTACTTTTGAAAAACATAGCTTGCGCAACTTGCTCGAGCAAATACCATTACTGCTTAATTCATTTATTTCCAAATATTGAATACCTTCTTTATTTTCTTGTATCAATTGGCTATTCGACTCTATGGACTAGTCATACATATAGCAGCATGGTTTCAACCCAAAGCTAAACAATGGGTCAGTGGTAGAAAATCAATTTTTGATAAATTAGCAAAAGCGTTTAAAGGAAATAACAAGGAGATTATCTGGATGCATTGTGCTTCTTTAGGTGAATTTGAGCAAGGCAGACCTATAATTGAGCAATTCAAAGAAAAGTATCCTGCTTACAAAATCTTATTAACGTTCTATTCTCCATCAGGCTATGAAATTAGAAAAGATTATACTTTAGCGGATTATGTCTTTTACTTACCCTTAGATACGCCTGCCAATGCCCGTCGATTTATTTCCATCGTCCGGCCTAAAATGGTATGCTTTGTCAAATATGAATTTTGGTATTTTTATTTGACCGCCTTAAAAGAAAAGCAAATCCCGTATTATTTAATAGCTGGCGTATTTCGACCCAATCAACTATTCTTTAAACCTTATGGGAAATGGTATTTAGCCGCTATTAAAGGGTTTGATAAATTATTTCTAATTGACCAAACTTCTTTAGCCATTGCCCATCAACATGGTCTAAAACAAGCAATAGTGACAGGAGACCCAAGGATTGATAGGGTAGCAGCGATAGCTAAAAATGCACCTGCAATACCCATAATAAAAGCGTTTAGAAGCCAACAAAAGTTATTTATACTTGGTAGTGCCCATGAAAAAGATTGGCAGCTATTTTTTGAATTTTTGAAAGCCATTCAACCCAAAAGTTACTATAAGGATTGGCGATTTTTGATTGCGCCCCATGAGGTTACCCCCGACCAATTACGCAAAATAGAAAAAGCAGCGCCTTTGCCAATTATTAACTACACCAATTGGTCGAGTAAGAAGTCGTCGGCTACTCCGTCACTTTTAGTTTTAGATACCATTGGACAGCTTAGTTCCGCTTACCAATATGGTGACCTTACGTATATAGGTGGTGGTTTTGATAAAGGGATTCACAATATATTAGAGCCAGCAGCTTTTGGATTGCCGATTTTATTTGGGCCAAATTATAGAAAATTTGAAGAGGCAGTGGAGTTGGTCAAGCAGGGTGGGGCGGTAGTTGTTACCGATGTAGCTTCGTTGAAAGAAATCTTTGAAAAATGCTTAGCGGATAAGCAACGCCTAGCAATTGGTCAGGTGACGAAGGATTATATTAAGGAGAATGTTGGGGCAACAGATTTGATTGTTAAAAAAAAAATTAATTAACTGTAATTTTGTTTTTAGGTTTGAATAATAAAATATAATCGTTACTCTATCCACCAACTAGGCTTTTCAAGAGAACTGTTTTTAAACTCTAGACAATTACAGCACTCAATCGGTATACTACCATCAAACAACGCTGGTGAAGGGCATGCTGGTCTCGGATTATTAGCAAATTCTGGGGAAACATACAACCGTTTAGTAGTTTTTTCAGAAACGTAAAAAAATCCAAACACTCTTTGTTCAGGATTGGTGGTATTATTAAAATTACTAATCAGATTTCCCTTTGGACCGTCAAAAATAGTCGCAGAAGAAGTATTATTTTCCTCTACTTGAGACCAATACTCAAAGGCGGTAGGACTGAGAGAAAGTTGACTAAATACAAATGTATTTCCTTCAGCATATATAAAGTTACTTGCACTCTCTCCAAATATTGGAAAATCTTTAATTTCTGTCCCACTCAAGTTCGCTCCATTTACTATTTTGAAAGCCTGAAAGGGGATTTGGTTCACATAACAAGTTTTAGCAAATCTGGCAGTAAAAGACTCATAAATACAATAGGTTAAAGCAGTTCTAGGGGTATCAGTAAATTTAAAAATTTGGTCAAATTCCATTAATAGATAAGCTTTATTTTGTTCTTCTCCTATTCTAGTGGTTATTGGAGTGCTGACCGTATATTCCAAAAAATTTTCCACAGATATACTAAGGTTTGCATCATCTTTTTCAAATTTTTTATTACTAACTTTTAGGTCAGTAGGGGTAGGAACAGGATATAATACTTCAAATGCTGATTCATACATTTGGTTATTAAATGTCTCAACTTGTACTTTGTAAGCAATTCCATATTCAATCTGAAATGCTGTTTGATTGGCAGCAAATTTTTTATAGTGAAGCCCCGTAGCATTAGAGGGTATTTCTATTTTTTCTCCTTGGTCATTAAGGAGATAAACATTTCTCGTATCTATCGGTTTGGGAGAATCTGAAAAATTAAAAATGTTAGAAACATTTATAAGGACAAAACTGGAATCATCTTTTATTAATTTGCCTTGTATAAGAATGGCATCATCCAATGAACTAGTGGCTTTTTCAAATTCAATTTCATCCAAGCATCCCAAAATAATAATAGGAAGTAAACATAAAAAAAGAGTTTGCTGTAATATTGATAACTTTTTAATCATAAGTTGAAGTGAAGTGTAAATACTAAAAACTAGATAAAATTTTAGTCTGAGTTTAGTATTTTGTAAAATAGTACAATTAAAGTACCTTAGGTTGCTTTGTACCCTATCTTCGTAGGCATAACCGCAAACATATATAAAAGTTCTGCTGGTTGATGGTTAGCATTATTCTACTGGACAATGTAAAATGGTAATATGTATTTTATTGAAAATTAGAATTATACCTTTAGCACTTAGGCTCAACGTCTAGGAACACGTTTAATTTGGTGGCGGTTGCCGTTTGTTTACGCGGAGCGAATTAAACAAACTAGAATTTTTTGTTTCTTTTTTTT
>CALJVJ010000329.1 GCA_937974625.1 uncultured Saprospiraceae bacterium | reverse complement strand
ATCAGGCACCACACCGCCTTCTATATCTTCAAAATTAGTATCTAAAAAAGTACTGACAGACACACTGAGTGCCCAGTCATTTTGTAATCGAAAAGTGGCATTTCCACCACCACCGCCACCCGTGATTTGACCGACTAAAGTAACATTGGGCAATGGTTTCATCATGCCAGCCAAATAGGACGTTGCGCTATAACTACCTCGATTGGTTAGGAGTGCAACGGGTTTATCAAAATAGAGATTTGCAGGCTCCACAATGAAAGACAACTGCGGAGAAACAGCTTGTCGTTCCGTACCTGTTTTTTCAATAGTATACCCAACATTAGTCGGTTCTTGAATAAAATAAGGGACAATATCTTCTGCACCTTCGCCGCCGCCATTATTTCTCACATCAAAAATTAGCTTATCCACACCTTGTTGGTCCATAAATTCCATGACTTGGGCAATTCTTCGAGCACCCGCAAAATCAGCAAAATGTACATAGCCGATATTATTTTCCAGAATACCAAAAGTGTAAAATCCATTTTCAGAAAAATCATTATCTAAATAATTCTTTTTTATAGTAGCCAAATCAAAGTTTATCTCAAATCCTTCTTTGACATTGTAGACACTTGTGCTTGTGGGATTTTTCAAAACATTATGCCCATCTCTTAATTCTTGTAGCATATCACCACAAACTTTAAATAGGGCAGCTTCCGTCATATCTGCTGTAATCAAAGGCGCATATTTATCGTATTGGGCGTCCCAATCCACTTGTTTTAAATCAAAGTAGATGTAATTTTCATCGACTTGTCGCCACATTTCATCAAATACGGCTTGTGGGGTATTGTCCAAGGTTGGAATCAATGCTTTTTCGCAAGCAGTTAACAAAAAGCATAAACAGATGATAAACAGAGGATTATTTCGCATGGAGATTAAATTTTACTTCTTTGAAAAATTTTGTGTCGATTTAATTTTAAGATTTTTTCTGACTGAAAATGAACAAACACCGTTTGTGAACCGGCGGACGGGCGGCTTTAAAAAAATTGTAATTGAATCGACTTTTACAGATTTTTTCAGAGAACTATTTTAAAAGTTAGAGATAATTGTTGTTGGGCAAACCATAGTTTTTGGTTACTTCCTTTCCAAAGTAAAGACCAATTATAACTGAGTCCTATTTGATGTTCTTTTTTACCAAAAGGCACCGTTAGGGTTGTTTGGGCTATAAAATTATTGAACTGATTGAGCGTTTTGAGTTTGCCACTTTTTATTAAATATTTGGCCATTTCCTTTTGCTCAAAATCAAAAACGCCGTCCACTAAATAATTGTCGGGATAGGGATGCGCATGTGCAGGTCGTATGACATAGCTTAATAAAGGCAGAGCGCCCTCAATAGACAGCGTCATCTTTTTTTGCTTTATCATTATTGGTTTTTCCCAATGAGCAGCCATGCCAAGCGAACTCCATATAGTATAGGAAATCGGATTGTTTTCGCTCCACTGACCATCAGGAAAAATAAGTAAAGACCCAACGTCTAAATAGGCGCCTAGTTTTAATTGCTTCATTTTGGTTGGTCGTAAATGCGTGTACCGAAATCCAGAATGTAGATTAGTAAAAAAAGTTAAATCTCGCTTTACAAAGTTTTTAGCGAAATGTATTTCGAAACGATTCAATCGCTGATTTTTACCAAACTCAAATCCTGTTTTAGTATGAAATCCAAAGTGGGTCTGAGCATTTGCAGTAAACCGTTGGTCCAATACGTTTTGCAAGTTCAAGCCATTTTCTAAAATGAGTCGACGAAATTTACTTTCGTTCTGTGCGGTGCTTAGCAAGGAAACGAATAGCAATCCTAGGCAAAGCCAGTTGCTTTTATTTATCATATCTGATGCTTTTTGGTTATAAATATTCTTTAGGTGGCTCGAGCTGGAATGCTCAAGTTACGGGATTTTTAATTTTTATCTTGCAAATTCCCCGTTCCACTAATGCTACTATTAATCTGTGGATGTCCTTTATATTTTACATCTCCTGTGCTAGTCATCGTTACGGTCAATTCTTTTTCTACACTAATTTCTGCATCTCCTGTGCTAGAAGAAACCAATTCTACGATTGTTGAATTTAAGTTATAAGCAGATAAATCTCCTGTGCTGCTTAATCGAGCATTTAAGAAATCGGTATGACCACTTAATTGAACATCTCCTGAGCCATTGATTAATAAGTCAATTTGTTGGGCGTCACCTTGATGCTGAATTTTTCCTGTGCTTTGTACCGATAAATCTAATAATTTAACACTATCAAATTTATCTTGAACGCTAATATCACCAGTTGAAGTAGTGTGCAAGCCTGTGATAGTAGACATTGTCACCTCGATAGTAACGGACTCATATCCGCCACTGAAATTGACCAAATCAATTAACCACTCCTCATTGCTAACAGATTTAGTCATCGCATTGAAAACTTCTGGTTGTGCATTTATTTTGATGCTTTGTGTTTCGCCCTTCTTAATTATAACTTCGGCAGGAAAATCTAAGGTGATGACAGAGAAATCGGGTAAATCCAAAGTGAAATTTTCTCGCTCACTAACCAAGGTTTCTTTTACACAGGAAGTCGTACTAAATGCGAAAAATGCAAAAATAATTAAAGCTAAAACTTGGTTGATAGATAATTTGGTGATTTTCATAATAGAAATTTTATAGGTTTATAATATTTTTTTTAATAAAAATTGATGCTGATAGCACTGATAAGAAACTCTGAAAAAAAGATTCAATTCAAAATTCTTTTTGTAAATCTATTTTTTCAGTAATCTTAAGATATTAAAGAACTTATTGTTTGACCGTCAAAACCATAGCGGTTGACATGCCTCGAAAACGTTTCCATTTGTCTTGGCTACCGTATTTATAAAAGTGGGTGGCAAAGGCAGGCATCGTAATAGGCAATTGCAGAAAGCGTCCTTTTTTAGAATGCGCTATCCATTCTACAACAACGATGACATCGGCCTTAACAAATAATGGGTGAGCAGATAAATCTACACTAGCCCAACCTTTTTTGTGGTCAATCAAAGTAGTAATGAGGTCAGCTTGGTTTAATAATTGATTCGGGCGACCATTTTTAATGTCATAAATATTGACACGAAAGCGAATAGTATCAAAATTATTTGCGCTGACATAAAATTTGAATGTTTCTAACTGACTCATTTTTTTAATAGTAAATCGGCGACCAATTGCTGCGCCAAGGTTTTGATTGGGCTTCTTAGAAATCGAAAAGTTGGTAGCTCGACCAGTTTCGGTTTTTTGATGCCCAATCACCTTGGCAGTCAACAAGTCGGGACGAACTTCCACAGTCTTTAAAGTAATTCCCGTTTTCTTTAATTTAATAGCTGTACCATTTAATAATCGAAGTGAGGCAATGGTATAATTTTTAGATTCATAGCCCAAGTAAGAAAATCGAACGACTTGTTCTTCATTAATAGTCTCATTTAGATATAATTCAAACGCACCGTTGGCATCAGAGATAGTTCCTGTGCTAGTGCCAACGATTCCGATATTGACATATGCCAGCGTAGTTCCATCTGCTTCACTGACGACTTTTCCTTTAATGACTAAAGCCTCTTGTGCGGATAATAACATTGGTGCTAAAAAAGTAAAAATGCTAAGGACTAATTTTTGAATTTGCATGATTCGATTTTAATTTTGTTGGACTAAAAATTAGTAGTTATGAAAAAATAAGACCGTCATTTTGTTTTGGTTGTTTAATTCTAAACAGCTTTGCTGATTAGAATTAGGCAGCCAAAGCAAAATGTTAAAAGACGGGATTATTTTTTCATTATCAAATAAGTACAACTCAAAGTTAGGAGCACTTCAACTTAAAAATCGAAAAGTGTGGCGAGGTGCAAGAAAACTGGTGGGAATGGCAGGTTTTGGGGTAAAATGCAGGGGGTTGGGGCGAAATGCAAGGGGATTACTCAAATTTTCTATCTGTTTTTTGGTTTAAATGCTTAACCAAAGAAACAACCATACGCATCACTATTTACAATATCGAAAACAGAACTAAGTTTTTTTACTTATGGGTGAGGAGTGTATCTGTCCCAATTTCCACTTGCTCTGTGCCAGTATATCTTCCAAATATTTTTTGATTTAACATAAATGGCTTTTGCCACAGGTATTTTTCGATAATTGTCGTAATCAAAATCAAAATCTCCATTGGGTAATTCTTTCCAACCAGGACGTATTTCACAGATAAATAGATTTTGCTTTTCTATAATGTACCCATTATCCAATTTTTTTCGAATGGCTAAATCTACGGGTCTCATTTTTTCTATGTGACTTTTAATTTCTTCTTCAAACTGTGCGAGCATAATATGATTTTGAATGAATAAGATATAACTTATGATTGCAAAATTGCTAATAACTCTTTGCCCTTTGCACGCGATACGGGCACTACAAAATCAACCGTAAAAGGGAAATGAATTTTATAACCTTGCGCATTGCCCGTAATGCGTGCGGCTTTATCCATATTAACTAAATAAGAACGGTGGCAACGTTTGATAGAGGGGTAGGTTAATTGAGATTCGATATTACGAATACTATTTCGGAGCAAGTATTTTTTGATGTGCTCATTTTCCAGGTAGTTGATTTCAACATAATTATTGGCTGCTTTAATAAAGATAAGTTGGTCAAGCGGCAGGACAAAATCTAATTTATCATTTTCATCTTTAAAGTGGAGTAGGGTGGTGGTATTGGTAGCTTGTGGTTTAGCTTGTTGATTAAAATTATTCGCTACTGTTTGGTGTTTTTGTAATTGATAAATATAATCCAACATAGCGACCATGACACAAGGGAAAATAGAGATAGGAATAACGGTAATAAAGAAAGACCAGAAGCTAAAGAAAGATATTTTCCACCCAAACCATACCGCTTGATAAATATAGCAAGCTAGTAAAGTTAAACTCAAAGCAGTTATCAATAATAAAATTTGCTTCCAAACGACCCATTTTTCTTCGATGATAATAGAAGGGAACAACCGAGGTAGCCCGATAAAGACCATAGAAAAGACTAGAAAGCTTAAAATACCATAGCCACTTAAAAACAGATTTTTATAATCCATTTTGACATTAGCTGTACCAAATGGCTGAAAAATAATGAGAAATAAAGCTATAAAACAACCTACCCAAAAGTACCGTATTAGGGTCTTTTTGGTATCTGTATAAAGTGGAGTCGGTTGATTAAAGATAGATAGCATAAAGAAGTTAGGTGAAATTTGACCGTAAAATACATAAGTAGAAGGAAAAAAATAAATGTATAGATTTAGTTTTTCATTATTGCTGAAAATAGCCGCCTTGGAAATGAATGCTAATTTTTTTTTAAATAAATCTTCTGATAAAAATAAAAGGGGAATATTTGATAAATGCCTTGAAATAGAGGGACTTTGTTCTATAAAGGAGCATAAAAAAGGTAGCAAGCAAATGACATTTTTACAATTCTTAAAAAGAATGCTTGCTTTAATGGTATTTTTATCAATATATTTGTGCCAACGATTTAAGAATCGCAATTAGTATTTTGACAAAATTATTTTATAACCCGTATGGGTTAAATTTATGTTAAGAACTTAATAAAACGAGCAGCAAGTTTGATTTATTACTATCTTGGCAACATATTTGTTTTACTACTAAACAGATTTCATTAAATCTAATTATTTTTTTACTTCACTAAAATTCGTTCTATAGGTTATAAACTTTACACTTAACAGATTTTAATATTTTTTCATTAAAATACTATAAGTATGCAAGTTATGCCGTTGAACGACCAACAGTTAATCGCTCAATACCTAGAAGGAAATGAGCGTGCCTTCGAGACTCTTCTTTCTCGTCACAAAGAAAAAATCTATACTTCTATATACCTTTTTGTTAAAGAGACAGCTTTAGCGGAAGATATCTTCCAAGAAGTTTTCATCAAGATTATTGATACTTTACGTAAAGGTAAATACAATCATGAGGGAAAATTTGTCCAATGGGCACTTCGTATCTCTTACAATATGTGTGTAGATTACTTCCGTCGTTCTAAAAGACGACCAAAGGTTTCTCCAACAGAGACTTTCGATATCTTCGATGTATTACAAAACCCTGAGCCTAACGCTGAGCAAATTATCATCAGAAGTCAAACGCACGATAAGATTCGTAGCTTAGTTGACCAATTGCCAGCAGAGCAAAGAGAGGTTGTAATTTTACGTCATTATGCGGATATGAGCTTCAAAGAAATCGCTAAATTGACTAGAGTTAGTATCAATACAGCTTTAGGTAGAATGCGATATGCTTTGATTAATATCCGTAAGATGGTAGAAGAAAGAGAAGTAAGTTTATTACAGTAATAAGGTTTTCAATTGCTCAAACTTGCCCGCTGCGCAGTCGAGCAGGTTAGTACTATACCAGACGTTGTTGTTTATCAACAGCCAAAAAATATAGCGTTCTCTCGAATCATTCAATAGATTGAAGGATATAAAAGGAGGACAAAAAATATAATAAGTCAATCGAATTCACCCCTTTATTCGGTTGATTGTTAAAGAATTACCAATTAAACCGGTTTTAAGTATAAAACCTTCTGTGCGGATGTACAGAAGGTTTTTTCATATTTACAGCAAGCCCCAACCTTTTTGCTCTATTTCCTAGTCTTTTAAAATAAAAGATAAATTATGAGACGATTCTCCATTCTTCTTTGCTGTTTAATTTTCTGCGCTATGAGTTGTGCTAAGGAAAAATTAAATGAGAGAGCAGTATTAGATTGTCCTGTGATAGCAGGTGCTAAAATTTTGCCGCAAGATAACCTTCCTTGTAATTATAATATCGTCTATAGCTTTAAAGGAGAAATTTATACGCATTGTGTTTGCTGCGCCTGTTTTAGGTGGGTACCACCTGTTAATTGTGAAGGCCAAGTTTTATGCGAATTTCCAGATGATTGTTGGAAAGAATTCCTAGAAGAAGCGGTATACTTATATGCGATTGAAGAAATTTGTCAGTTTTTCTAATTATGAGGAAGTTATTTTTAGACAAACTTTAAAGAAAAAAATATACTTATTATGCGAATTAGGAGTAAACATATTGTTTGGTAAAAAGATACAAAACAGATGCAGCAAAGTGCTATTTTGAAATATGAATGAAATAAAATTAATAGCACTTTATTACTACATCTGTGAGTGGTATAATAAGGAATTACGTTGGCACTGCCAAAGATTTAGCAATTATAGAGGTGATGAAATCACGGACGAAGAGATTTTGACAATTTATCTTTTCACAATTATGGAAGAAGAAAAATTCAAAATCAAATCTATTCATTCTCATGCTAAGCGCTATTTTCATAGCTGGTTTCCAAATTTGCCATCGTATCCAAGTTTTTCCACTCGATTAAACCGATTGGCTTGTGTTTTTCCCCAATTAGTTCAATTATTGATTAATACTGTGGATAAAACAGATGTAAATTTCAATATTAGTGTGCTAGATTCAATGCCAATTATTACCTGTAGCGGCAAACGTCGAGGTAAAGTAGCATCTGAATTAACAGCAAAAGGTTACTGTTCTACAAAAAAAATACACTATTATGGAGTAAAATTACATGGAGTCGGATTTTACCGTAAGGGTAAACTTCCTTTACCTGAAATTTTAAAAATTACTCCAGCTTCCGAACATGACTTAACACTACGTCATGATTTGATAGAAGTAAAAAGTAGAAGCTTTTTTGCGGATAAAGCCTATTCTGATAATGATTTAATCCATTTACTGAGCCTAAATAATTCTATTTTATTAACCCCGGTCAAGAAAAAAAAAGGGGAATCTAAAGAATATCGGCAATTTTGTAAGGCAGCTGATGATTTATTTTCAACTGCTGTTTCTAGAATCCGACAACCTATTGAATCTTTATTCAACTGGTTAATCGAAAAAACGGATATTCAAAAAGCATCAAAAGTACGTTCTGCTAAAGGTCTGATTGTTCATGTCTTTGGTAAAATCGCTGCTGCCATTGCTCTTTGGATTTTCTAACAAAATTCTTACTCCTAATTCGCATTTATTGTGTATACAGAAAACCTGTTTAGTACAGGAGAAGAACTGTAAACGGTTGTCTTTTATCGAATTAGTGTAAAATCACCTTTGAACAGCTCAACCGCATTATCAACATACTCAACTTCAGCAAAATAGATAAAGACATCTGTCGATAATTTTTGACCTTGATATTCACCGTCCCAACCAATACCATTCCCTAAATCAAAATTATTTTTTTGATAAACTAAGGCACCATCTCTAGAATATATTTCAAAGCGCAAAACTTTAGTTATTTCGGGACCACCAAAAAGATTTAATTTATCGTTGATGCCATCTCCATTTGGAGAAAAAGCGTTTGGTACAAAGAGTTTTCTAGTTTTTAAAACAGTAACAGCAATCTCGTCCTCTGCGGTACAACCCGTTGCCTCATCCGTTACTCGGACACTATATTTAGCATTGTTAAAGGGTAAACCACTAACGGTAGCACAGTCCAAGCAACTTAAAGAATCCGTGGTAAACCATTCATAGGTAACCATTCGATTAGCGGTTGCTTTTAGTTCAACAGTTTGCCCTAAAGTAATCTGCATATCGGCTCCAAGGTTGACGGTTACTTCAGGTGGATTATTAATAATAACCTGGTCAAAAGTCTTTTCGCAGCCCTTATCGTCTTGCATAAGGACTGCGTAAGTACCGGCGCTAAGATTCGTAATTTCCATATTATTGATGAAGCCTTGGTTATTGACTGAAAACCGATAGGGCGCCGTTCCTCCGGTTGGATTATTTAAGGTAATAATGCCACTATTTGCTCCTGCTGGACAAGTGACATCTTGACTAGAAACGATGGCATCTATTGGGATAGGTTCCAATAAAGTAACCGTTGTATCATCCAAACAGCCTTTTTCGTCCCGAACAATAAGTTCATAGGTGCCAGCGGGTAGGTTGTCAATGAAGTCAGTGGTAGCACCTGTGCTCCAAATGTATTCATAATTACCATTGCCACCGCGAGAGGCATCTGCTAAAACACCGTTGGTGTCACCGCCACAAGCAATTTCTTCCATGATGTCAATATTGGCGGTAAGTGCATTGCTCGGTTGTGGAATAAAAATACTGTCGGTACTTTCACAGCCCATATTATTGATAAGGGTCACTTTATGTATTTCAGCGGTTAAGCTAGTAACCGTTTCGGTAGTTTCGCCATTACTCCACTGGACACTAGCGATAGGTTCATTAGAAGTAATAGTGGCTTGTCCATTTGCTTCTCCAAAACAATCGACGGGTTGAACATTGACAAAATTGAGGGTTGCTGCTTCGGGTTCTGTGATGGTATAGGCAGTTGAATCTCGACAGCCGTTCGCATCCTCTACTATAATCGTATATTCCGCTGCAGGAAGGTTTATTAGGTCTACCATAGGAAGGAAGATATCACTAGTCTGGAGTATATTCAGGAATTCGGAAAATTCAATATCCCCTGGTCTAGGCCTAAAATCAGCATCCAATTCACCAATCCCTCCGCTAGCTTCTACTTGGAGACTACCAGTTGCGCCACCTGCACAGTCAGGGTTAACTTGTTCTAATAGCGTTATACTGATTGGGTCGGGGGCTTCAACCTCTGCTTCAAATCTTTGCCCACCTTCTGCATTGTCCACAAAAATATTAAAAGTTCCAACTGGAATATCCTCGATTAAAAAGATAGAATCATTTTTTGTAATTACACCATTCTCTATCACACTCGGGTCGCTGATGCCTTGTAGTCGATATTGATAAGGAGGTTTACCTGCAGTTACGGTTAATTGGATTTGACCAAATTCACTATAAGAACAATTAAGGGTATCATTGATAACATCAGCTGTAATTGGTATCGGAAATTCCATATTAAAACAAGTATCTACACTACAGCCAGCATTCTTATCAGTTATGGTTACACAATATTGGTCTCCGCCGATTAGGTTATTAGCCACGGTATTGGTTTGTCCACTAGACCACTCATAAGCATAACTACCTGTACCAAATTGGGCACTAGCATTGACTGCACCACCACCTTCGCCTTCTCCTCGAGCTAAACTAAGCACTCTCAAATCCAAAGCTATAGGTTCAACTACGACTAAATTCGTCTCAAGTATTTCTACACAATCTCCATTAACAAGCGTATCTAAATAGACTCCTGTATTGGCATAACTTTTAGCTCCTACATCCAACACCGTTCCTCGACAAATGAAGGTATCTTTTTTGATGGCATCGGGATAACCTCTTTCAATCACATCGACAGAGAAAATCCCTGTAGGGTCAGCATTTGTGCCATCTACTAAAATATAATAGGTGAATTTGGGGTTTAGACATTCTAATTGTAAGATGTTTCCATTATTGGAGGGGGATTGATAGGTAACTTCTTCTAATGCACCATCACATTCATCCGTCGGTGCATAAAAAATGGCTACTTCGGGGTCAATTGGGTCGCTACTTATGCCCGGTACCCCACCGAATGCATTAATAAAAACACGTCTTGATTGGCTTGGTGTAAATTTAAACCAGACAGAATTAGTGACGTTAAATCCCGTAATAGGGTCGTCTGTATTAGTTGTGCAATAATTATTATATTGTTCAGGAGCATTTACGGCAGTAGTAATAACAGGTAATTCTATGGCATTACAAATGCGGTCATTGGTGGCTATATTATTATTACCTGCATCTTCACTAACGGCAATTTTAAAAGTAACTGAACCAGTTGATTCTAATACACTATTTGCTGGGTCTATAACAAAGTTTGAATTATCTAAAGTGTAAGTTGCTTCCGTTCCTGGAACTGGTATTAAAAATGAATTACAAAGTACCTCTAAGCAACCTTTTTTAGATTCGTCAGGTGTTAAAGCACAAGGATCGCCTAAAAAGCCGGGGTCATTATCAAAAGCCCAGAGGCAAACAAATAATTCACCACCACTCAAATCACTAATACAGTCGACGGTAGTTGAATAATGAATAATATTTTGATTAGGATAAGCCGTAAAATTGGGACAATCATTGGAATAGAATTTTACTGGTTCATTTTCTACTGCAACGCCCCAAGCAGGGGTTCCTGGTATTCCAAACGGGGGGTCAGTACAAGTGGTGGAGACGGAACCTTGTAGTACCGTCAATTCGACTGTAAACTGGGCTGATAATTCCAAAGAAAAAAGGCTTGAAAATATGATTACTAGAAAAAGGGTTCTAGGAATATATCTTAGCCAGTGATTTATATTATTCATTTACAACTAGTTAGGCTGATTTTTACCATTAAAAATTAAAACGATAAAGTTACCATTTAGATTTTGTCAATTGCTTACAAACAATCGTTTTCTTAAATTAAAGAGTGGGTTTGCTAATCTATTCCACTTTTATAAAGGGGTTTAAGAAATCTTTAACTTTGAAAAAGATTCAAGTGAATAGAGTGAGTGTAGGATGAGGTGGTTTGAATAGAATCGGAATATCTAACTTTCTAGCTAAAGTTGCAAAATTAAAGGGAATGGCTTTTTATTTTTATGTAAAATTGTTGTACAGCAGTCTTAAATCTTTAATATACGGAGAGATTACCTTAATTTCTTAGTCATAACCTATAATAAATGAAGTCACTTCAAAATATCATTTTTCCAAAAGGTAGTCAACCGACAGAAAAGGAAATTAGCAATTTACTCCAACAGTGGACGGTCGAGAAAAAGGTAAAACGATTTGATTACCTGATTCAAAAAGGGACGCGGGAATCTCATTTGTATTTTATCAAAAAAGGAACGATGCGTATTTATTATGTGAGTAATGATACAGAGATTTGTGTAGGGTTTGGGTATCCCAATACGTTGATTTGTTCTTATCCTTCTTTTGTGTCAAACCGTCCTTCCAATTATTACATCCAAGCATTGACCGATACGGAACTAATTGGTATTTCTAGAACAGACTTTTATGAAAACATCCATCGCAGTTGGAATTTAGAACGGCATTGGCGAGAAATGACGGAGCAGGCATTATTAGGCAGAATCGAAAGAGAAATTGATTTAGTGACCTATGCGCCCAAAGAGCGATTGGACCGACTCTTAAATCGAAGCCCTCATCTTTTTCAATGGATTCCAAATAAGTATATCGCTTCTTATTTACGGATGACACCAGAGACGCTAAGCCGAATGCTGAGTAAAGCGAAATCTTGATTACAATCAATTTTGAAAAGAATTTATTAGCGTATTTTTGTAAAAAAAGAATATGACCAATCAATCACTTCTTAACAAATTGCAAAAGGATGTGGAAAACATCGTTTCGACTGTTGATAAGCAATTTAAAGAATTGTCTATCAGTGAGTTGAATCAAAAAGAAAATGTGGATAAGTGGAGTGTGTTAGAATGTTTGGAGCATTTGAATCGCTATGCAGCTTATTATAATCAAGCTATACAAAAGGCTTTGCAAAGCGCAAAAGCAGATACTTCAGAGAGTGCCTATAAGAATGGTTGGTTTGGCAAAATGTCTATTGATATGATGTCACCAGAAAATAGGAAAAAGCAGAAAGCGATTACTAAGTTTAACCCAGTTGGCAGCCAATTAGACAAAACCGTTATTACTCAATTTTTGACCTATCAGCAAGAATTACTCACCTTTATAGCTACTGCAAAAAGCAAAAACATTAATCAACGCAAAGTACCTGTTGAGTTTTTTAAGTTAATGAAAATGAAGATTGGGGATGCTTTAGCGTTTGTGGTGACGCATGAGCAGCGGCATATTTTGCAGGCGCAGGGAGTCTTGAAAAAGTTAACCGCTTCATAGTTTAGAATAATAAAACAGCGTGCTAAATCAGCGAATATTCGCTAAAAACCACCATTTCGTCCAAAGTTCATCCCATTTAGTCGATTCTCCATTGCATTTTGGAGCAATAAAGTCAAATCTTGCTAGCTCATTCTTTAACCGAATAGTGTTTTTTAAAAAGCATTTTTCTTAAAAAATTGAGTTATGAATCATTACATTTATGAGAACCACAATTCAAAATCTTTTTATACGATGGCTTGGGTTGGGTTCGGATTGTCTTTTGTAGGAATGTTGATTGGATTGGTTTATATGCAGGTCGATTTAGCGACCAAAGGCTTTTTAGCGATGGCCTATTTGTTTAGTATCACTTCCTGTTTTACTTTAGCAAAAGTAGTAAGAGATAAACACGAAGCAGACCGCTTTATTAATAAAATAGAAACGGCTAAAACAGAGAAATTTTTGAATGAATCAACGCCTGTTGGTGCATCGTAAGCTTAGAAAATACCAGTATTACCCTGTGACTTTCCGTCACGGGGTAATTTTTATAACACATAAAATGAATAATTCGATTACAGACTTTCTTGGTTCACCTAATATTTTTTTAGATAAACTGTTCGACTATTTATCTGAAAAAAAGATAAACGTTTCAAACTATGAATTAGACCATATTTGTTATCGAGTAGAAACCCTAGAGCGATATCAAGCACTCAAAATAGCCTTATCTAATTTAGGAGAATTATTGACGGAATCTCAAGTAGGTGGAAGGGCCATCGCATCTATAAAATTGGACGAACCGATTATTTATAAAAGTAGAAAAATTAGGGTAGTAGAATTACCAGCACCCAAAAAGGGTAGTTTTTACAAGGAAGGGTTTGAGCATGTAGAATTTGTGATAGATGTGCCTTTTGCTGAGTTTATGGCTACCCATGCTGCTCTAAATTTTATCACCAAAGATTTAAAAAAGTCCGTCAATCAAGGGATTACCTTAAAAGAGACGGACTTTTCGGTGAAATTTCATCACCATACTTTGGAGTATGTAATTCGATATTTGGATTAATGTAATGCGGATTGTTAATCCACTCACAAAAATGAATATGCGGATTAGCAATCCACGTTACTTACGAAAACTCCTTATCCAAAGCCTTCGTCACCGCCTTAATTTCCTGTTCCTTAGACTTCGGATAAATCATCAATACATCTCCCTCATCCACAATAATAAAATCGTCCAAGCCTTTTGCCACTAATAATTTACCTTCAGGCATCCGAATTAAGGAATTAGAAACTTCATCCAAAACGACCTTTCCATTCACAGCATTGCCATGCTCATCTTTAGGAGATTCTACGTGCAAAGAATTCCAAGTACCCAAGTCGGACCAACCAAATTCAGAAGGAATCGTATAGACATCTGCTGATTTTTCCATGATGGCATAATCGACCGAAATACTTGGGGTAGTAGGGTAGGCCTTGTCAATGAAGTCCTGTTCATCTACGGTATTATAAAACGGTTCGCCGTCACTCAAAATATTATAAATGGCTGGTGTATGCTGTTTAAACTGCTCCAAAACATAAGCTGCTTTCCAAACAAAGATTCCTGCATTCCAAAGGTAATCACCGCTAGTTACGTATTTTTTAGCCGTTTCCAAATCAGGTTTTTCTTTGAACTGTACCACTTTGTGCACATTAGTAGACCCTTCTGAAAAATTAATATAACCATAGCCTGTATCAGGTCGAGTTGGTTCAATACCTAAAGTAACCAATGCTTCGTTTTTGCTAGTAAAATCCAATGCTTGTTGTAAATAATTGACAAAAGCGTCTTCTTTCAAAATAATATGGTCAGAAGGCGCAACGATGAAGTTGGCATTCGGATTTAAGTTGTGTAGTTTGAAAGCAGTGTATGCCACACAAGGTGCAGTATTATTTCTAGAAGGCTCGCACAGTACTTGATTTTCGGTCAATTCTGGCAAGTGCTCCAATACTAAATCTTTGTACATCCCATTGGTAACAATAAAAATATTAGACGCAGGGCATAATCTCAAAAAGCGCTCAAAAGTTTGGCGAATGAGCGATCTTCCAGTGCCCATAATATCCAAAAATTGTTTAGGGCGTTCGACACGGCTGGCAGGCCAAAAACGGCTACCAATGCCCCCTGCCATAATAGCTACATAAGTATCAGAAGTGGAAGTATTTTGCATTTAATTTTTTTCAGAATTATTTAGATAACTGATTAACGAGAAAGATTGGCTTTTGGTTTGAGTAACTCCTCAATTTTTAGAGCTGATTTTTTGCCTAATGGATAAAAGAAGCGGATTCGTCGAAAAAATTGATATTCTTTTAAGTGTAAATTTGGTCTATTAGGTCAAATAAAGTAAAAAAACTACCTTCAATAGATTATAAATCCTATCCTTTACAACCATCCCGCAAAAAAAAGGGACTATTATAAATATACATACACAAACAAAACCCTATAATTTATGCAACTCCAAATCAGAAATCTTAGCAAGACCTATTCCAATGGTGTTCAAGCTTTAAAGGATGTAAATTTAGATATACCCCAAGGTATGTTTGGATTATTAGGACCCAATGGAGCAGGTAAATCTTCTTTAATGCGCACTATTTCGACGCTCCAACAAGCAGATACTGGCACCATCCAATTGGGCGATATTAATGTATTAGAAGACAAAAATACCGTGCGACAAATTTTAGGCTACTTACCACAAGAGTTTGGGGTTTACCCTAAAGTCACCGCTTTGACGATGCTGGACCATATAGCGTCTCTAAAAGGAATCGCAAATAAGGGAGAACGCAAAGAAGTAGTTGAGGCACTATTAAATAAAACCAATTTATGGCATGTTAAAAATAAAAACTTAGGGACTTATTCTGGTGGAATGAAACAGCGATTTGGTATTGCGCAGGCTTTGATAGGAAATCCAAGATTGATAATAGTAGATGAACCGACTGCTGGCTTAGACCCCGCAGAGAGAGTTCGATTTCATAATTTATTGAGTGAAATAGG
>CALJVJ010000328.1 GCA_937974625.1 uncultured Saprospiraceae bacterium | reverse complement strand
ATTGCCCATATCGTTTGGTATTTATTGGAAGGAATTTATAATAGAAAAAAAGATTTTCCCGCTTCGACGGACGGCATGATAGAGTATATCGTATCTTTTAAAGACTACGACCATAATGCGACTTTTTGGAAAAGTACTAAAAGTGGTCGTTGGTGGATGCAAATGGATAGCAATACGAATAAAGGCAAACATGAATTAATTCCTTGTACGTATGAGGACTACCAAATGGCTTGTCAGGATGAATTGACGGAGCGGGTTTTGAATGTGTTGGAAAGATATACCTAAGTAAATCTTATGCAAATGGAAGAAGAAAATTATGGAATAAACAAAGAGTTTGCTCATCCAAGAGCAATTGAATTGATTCCTGAAGATTTTTTTTGGGATTGTGTAGATGAATTAACCCCATTTGGTTCAGATGAAGGAGACTTGGCACTTTCGGAATTTAGAGATTGGAAAAAAGAAAATCCGAATGAGCCTATTTATGATTGTATTAAGTGGGTAATTGAAGACCTTACGGAAAAGCCTATCTCAGAATACAATGAGCAAATAATTAATCGAGAATTGATAAAATCTCAGGTGGACGATGAAGATTTTGATGATGAATATTATCTTTTTACAGTGGATATCTCTGTAATAGCAACAGGTTTTGGACAGTTAGTAGATGAAGGTAAAATTGATGAATCAATAAAACCCATAATTCAAAGAGCCATTACGAGGCAGAAAATCCAAATAGAAATTGAAGACGTTTATTTTAGTAAAGAGTATATTGCAAATTTGATAGTTTTAGAAAGAGTTTTAAAAGAAGCCTAAGCCTCCAGTCTATTTCACCAACCCAATCAGCACTCCATAATCATCAAAAGGCGCATTCCCGTCCTTCATTTCCAACAAATCCATCAATTGTCCTTCGTACATTTCCTCTAAATCCAATTGCGTTTGTTGAGTACGAATTTCTACTGTTCCTTTGTCTAATTGTTCTTTTCGCCAGCGTAGGGTGGCTTCCATTTTTTCCCAGATTCTTTCGTTGATTTCTATATGGTCGGAGTCTGGATTGACGGCGACACAGTTTTGGAAAGCTTGATTATTACGAGCAATCATTTCCCCTTTTTCTAGGATGAAATAAGCCGTATGTGCCCAAGATGCATCAGGAGTCAATAATTTGGAATACATGACCAACTGCAAATCCTCTTCGTTTTTAATCACCTGCTTACGGTAATTACCACCTCGCCATTTTAAATCCACCACACATAATTCATCGCCACGTTCCAAGACCAAATCCGCCTTTCCTTTCATGGGAATACCAATAAATTGACCACTCAAATCCATTTCTGTACCTCGCACGGTCCAACCATTTTGTTGAATACTAGACACCAAACTCCATGCGGCATATTTGATGGTATTCAAAAAGGCCAATCTTTCAGGTTCTCGACCATACATGAGTAGGGTAGCGGCTTCTCTGGAAAATAGTCTTGGCGCTTGTCCATCTATCCATTCTTCGACTTGTGCTTTTTGCCAAGTTTTAATATCCTCTTTTAATAATAATTCGATAAAACGGTGGGCTAAATTTCCCAAAAGTGCATTATCTGTGGTCACACTTAAGATAGAAGATTTTGTCAATCTAACTTTATGTCTAAACACCCATTGATACGGATAATAAAACAATGAATCCAAACTAGTAAAAGTCTCGTGTTCTCGCTCATTGAATAACTGGTCATGCTCGACATTGAGCATCGGAATAGGTTGACTGATAAATTGCTGGTTTAGCTGCACCCACTCTGGTAAGTCAAAATGGCAATCCAAGCAAGCAGCATTATGTTGCTTGTCAATATCGTAAGTAAGGGCATCTAAATTATCAAAAGTCGCTTCCAAATCTCCCAATAATGGATGAGACAAAACCTCCTTACCTTCTACTCTTTCAGGAATAATCAGAATCAAACGATTACCAGCTTGTAGCATGGGTCTTTTACGTTGCCAAATCAGTACTTCATTTTCTTTTTCTGGTGTTTCTAAATCAATATTAATTGACTTAAAGTAGGCGATTTCATTTTGATACCATTTAGAAAAAAAGGAACGTTGTTCTTTTAAAGAAAAATTCCACCATAATAAATCTGATGTTTGCTTAATGAAGGCACTAGGATGGTAAACAAAAGGTAAATGGCCAACTTCAACCTCTCTAAATAAAACAGGAGAAGGTTGGTAAATAGTCCGAACAATTCGTTCTAACTCCAAGTTAGACAGGAAGTTATACGCATTTGGCAAGGCCTCCATCAATTCTTTAATCCGTTTGGATTGTTCACTTAAAACCAATAAAGATTTATTGACACTACCATCTGCTTCGAATCGTTGGGAAGCCCAATCGGCTATGTATTCAAAGATTTCTATCACTTCCTCTTTAGGCAAGGATTTGGAAATATCGTATCGCCTTCGTTCAAACCAAAACTGATATTCTGCTCGTATTTTGTCCACTTTAATCAATGGGTCAGTAGCTGCCTTTTGTGCTAATTCTTCAAAATATTGATTAACTGAAGCATACCAATTATCACTATTCATGCCCGGTCTTTGGGCAATTTGACGAGCAATTATGACCGCTAAATCTGACGCCAATGGCTTGATAGGCAAAGTCACAAACTCCAAAACTTTATAGGGGTCAATTGGTCGCCATAAAAAAGTAGTGACCAATTTAATAATCTGCAAAGTAGGTCTTGCTAAAGAAGCGGATAAAATACCCAAACTTGGCAATCCTTCTTGAATGAGTGCATTGTCTAAAGCTCGATTTTTTTCAGGAATCAAGCAGACAGGCCGATAAGTAGGATTAAGTTGTATTTGTTTGGCTAAAAAAGCAGCGGCATCTGTCTCTCTTTTGGCTCGGATGACTAAGAGGGAACCATCTTGTTGGGCACTAACTTTTTTTCTGCCTACCTTAAATGCTTTTTGGAAAACTGCTAAATCGTGATTTCCTTCTATTTCAGGTTCTGGAATCTGGGCTACCTTCGTTCCGTTGGTTTCCAAATGGGTAAATACCTTTTGCCAATGAAAAGGAAATAAATCCCGAGGTTCATTTAATAATAATTGCTGAATAGGGGTAGCTCGTTTTTCACAAGCAGCAATAACTTTCACAAAGCGGTCAGCAAAACCCGTAGCAAAATCATAATCTGCTTCTGCTAAAATGGTTTCAACCTTTGCTAAATCCATTAATCGAGAAGGGGCATTATTGGTAGCTTCAAAACCCCAACCTGCCAATTTTAGCTCATCTCTGCGGTTCAATAACTCCTCTGCAGCAGCTAATTGGTCGGCATCAAAAGAATTTTTATAAAAAGCGATAGGGGTAGCGTCCAGATGTTTTTGCAAAGCATGGCGATACTGGGCAATGCGCAAATAATCTATGGTATTGGTGGGACCAAGTAATCCTAAGTGAGTTTCCAATAAAGCCAAAAAGCTTTGTGGACCCATGTAATGTACTCCAACTTCGGTGTCGCCACCTTTAGGATATACTTTGTCATCAAGTTCAAGACCAAAATGGACGGTTAGATACATAAAAAACGGAGGACGATTTACAGAGGATGGCACACAGTAACCCTTCTATTGGGTTGTTTATTGGTGTAGCTATCTCATTCATTATAAAAGTTCGCAATATACGAATAAAAATTCAATTACTAATCAAATTAATGAATGTTTTGCTGAGTGTAACTTTTTATTAAAAACTTCAATTTCAATGGCAATAACAATAAATGATGTCGCCGCACTGCCTACTGCTACATATGCTCCCCAATCACCCGAATCAATTCCAATTCAGAAACCACCCCCGACTGTCGCCATTTCCTCTCTCCATTTTTATACAAAATCAACGTCGGCACCCCACGAATTTGCAGCTTATTCGCTAAAGCTTGATTTTTATCGATGTCGATTTTGATGATTTTTGCTTTGTTTCCCACTTTCTTTTTGACATTTTTAATAATCGGAGCTAAAGCTTTGCAAGGGCCACACCAAGTCGCGTGGAAATCAACTAAAACAGGCGTATCGCCATTTACTATTTCTAAAAAAGAAGCCATATGTTGTGTGTTTTTTTGTTTTAACGATAAATGAAGAACGATGAATTGTGGATAATGGCAATATCATTCCTATTTGACGAATTTATCGTTCATCATTCATAGTTCATCGTTTAAAAAACCGTATTTAGAATGAATTTGTTTTATATCGCAATATCTTTCTTACTCCGTTTCAAATCTTCTGCCAAAACCAGTGATAATAGCCAATAGCATAATCACCCAAATAATCATAGGATAAAACGCCATACTGACTAAATCCACCCCACTCGGGATAATAATCGCTTCGTTGTTTTTTTGTAAAGGGGTAATGGTTAAAATCATGAGCATGGGCCATACGTGCCAAGGAACTACATAACTCAAGCCATTGGCGACGGCATCTAATAAATTAGCCCGTCGACAAGGATGTATATTTTGTTTTTGTCCCAATTCATTAATCACAGGGCCTGCGATAACAGTCAAGCGAGTCACCAATCCCACTAAAATAAAACTAAGCGCAGAACCGATACCAAACATCGTTAATTCCGTATTGCGAGGAGAGTTGGTCAGGGAATTGGAGAGTTTAGAAACCAAGTTATCAATTAGACCATAATGTCGCATTAAACCGTATCCACCCATCATTAAAACGATTAGGATAACGGTATCAATATTCGCTTGTACCCCGTCCGCTAGAATACCTGTGATATCTCGACCTTTAATGGCAAAGACTTGTTCTAAAGTAATTAGTCCAGTACCTAAAGCGATAATTAGGCCTGAAAGCACCCCATAGGTAATAGATTGAAAGACAGAACCGCCTTTGACCGCCGTCCAAATCACAACAACCATTGGTAAAATCATAATGAGTCCATTGGGGTTAGCTTGTTGGTTAACGGTATCAATAGCCGTTTTCGGTTCAGTGGAGAGCAAACTGATGAAGGCATAGCAGAGACAAGTCAGTAAAAATGCAGGAATAACATATTTCATTCGAGCCTTCACTACATCTCCTACTTCCGCAGCTTCCTCTTTAAATTTATAGCGTTGAGTCATGCTACTAATTAAAGTGGTATCAGAAACTGGAGAGAAGTGGTCACCCGTTGCCGCCCCGCTTAAAATAGCTCCTGCAGCTAAACCTGGCGCAATGCCCATTTGCAGTGCTACTGGGTAAAGAATGGGGGTTAAAATAAAAATAACCCCAACAGAAGTCCCCATCGCTACGCCTAAAACGGAACATATTACATAGGTGAAAAGCGTAAAAATAACAGGTCCAGTATCTAAAAAATTAGCTAACCAAACGACGCCTTCTCCTAAATTAGATGCAGTTAATAATTCCGCATAAACCCCTACTATTAAAAAAAGGGCAAAGGCTAAAAGACCTGTCGTATCTCCAAGAGAGGTGATGATAATATCCCAATATTCTTTTTTATTACGAGCAAATAAAGAACCTAGCATCAACCCGACAACCCCACTCATTATCATCACATTCGCAGAAACGACACCTCGGAAAACCAAAATGATGGTAGGAAGTACCATTACCAATAATGGAATCGCTGCCATCCAATTACTGATATAAAAAGCATTTTTCGTTTTGTTTTGTGCGGTCATGTTAAATCATTTCAGTTTATCGTTTGCATCGTATCGAATTGTAGCTACAGCTACCTTTAACGTCTTTACGCTCTCTTCTCATCAAACCATTTCAATCAATTTCATCTTTCCCGTCGCCCCATATTCTATTGTCAAATCACCTTCTGAAAACATGGTCAATGCGGCTTTAAATCTCAACTGCCGTTTGATTTTTTGTTCAATACTTTCTTTTAGAGCTGCCTTTTGGGTGGGAGATGGATTGCCCACACATTCTACTTTTATTTTTAGAGGTGGGTCGATGACAGGAGCATCTGAATGTTTGATGATTCTAATATTCCCTGTGGCTTCGCCTTCAAAACCTAAAATAACATCTCTAATCGCCGAAGGGAAAACATTTACACCTTTAATCAACAACATATCATCAACTCTGCCTAAAATAGCAATTCGCATCCCGGGCAAACCACAACTGCAAGGCTTTAAAGTAATCCGAACTTTATCGCCATCCATAAATCGAACCAAAGGACCACATTCTCGTTCCAAAGCCGTATAAACCAATTCACCTTCTGCACCATCGACCATCGGCAAAACGGTTTTGGTCGCACGGTCATATAATTCCAGATAAGCATGGTCAGGTGCAATAAAATGCATGCCACTCTGTGCTTCACAAGAAGTGAAAATAGGATTTAAACAACCTGTTCCACCACCCATGTCATAAACGCCTGCTCCACCAAAACCATCTGAGATTTCTTTGACAATTTCTGGAACACTTCCGCCGGGTTCGCCATAAACACTTATTGCTCGTACGCCTATTTTGGTTAAGTCAACATTCATTTCTGTTTTTGCTTTTTTGATGATCACGCGAGCGTAGGAAGGAGTACAAACCAATACATCTGGACGAGTAAAGGTCATCATCTCCACGACTTTTTGTGCACCAACCAAACCACCGATAGGAATGACATTTGCTCCGTATTCCATCAAACAATCAATGGTTGGGATACCCGCAACCCACATACTCATTACACCTGCCATCATCACTTTTTCTCCTTTTTCTAAGCCTGTAATTTTAGCCAGTCGAGCGAAATTTTTAAACATAATCGACCGGTCAAAGGCGGTATGCCCTTGAAAGCTCGGCGTACCAGTAGTCCCAGAAGAGGCACTAATTCGATTGACGGATTTTATATCGCAGGTTAAGTGCATGCCGAGCGGGTGGTCGTGTGCTTTCAGTGACTGCGCTTGACTTTCTCGTTCTTCGTACTTGTCAAAAGTTGGATAATTTTCTAGGTCTTTTAATGCGATGAATTGATGCGGATTAACACCAGCAGCATCAAATTTATTTTTATAATAAGGGGAATTGTCGTAGCAATAGATTAATTGCTTTTTTAATTTTTGCAATTGCAGGTCTCCTAAATTAGGATTATTGAGGTCTAGCTCTTGTTGTAATATTTTAAAATCTTCGGGCTTCATATTTTATACAGTTGTCTGAAATGACTAAATAATGAGTTTGTCGATTATTAGTTGTTTAGGAAATAAGTACTCACACTAATTTATTTTTAAATTTCACATCCCGATAGCTATGCGGGACCTCAACGGACACAACGATTAAGCAATCAGCCTAATTATAACGTTGTGTCGTAGTGGCGTTGTGAGATACTAATTCTGTTTTTCTAGTTACCAGTAAAATTAGGTTTTCGTTTTTCTAAAAAAGCTTTAATCGCTTCTTTCGAATCGTTACTAGTCAGCATAGATTTCTTTTTAGGAACAGCAGCTAGTTCACTTTCGTGAAATTGTCGATAACGACTGCGGACCGTTACCTCTTTGGTCAATCGGACTGCTAAAGGACTTAAGGTATTAATCTGGTTAGCCCATTCGATTGCGGCTTCCAATGCTTTTCCAGTCGGTACCACTTTGTTGATTAATCCAGTGCGATAAGCCCAATCGGCATCGCGTTTTTCGCCCAAAAGTAATAACTCTAAAATATTGGAAATACCAATTTTGTTGGCCCCATGTATAGCCGCGTTGACGGTTGGAATACCCATTTTTGCTTCAGGAAGACAGAAAACACAAGTATCTTCTGCGATTCTTAAATCACATGCTAAAGCAATACTTAAGCCTTCTCCAATACAGTAGCCGTGAAGGGCAGCAATAATAGGTTTATTACAATAGTATTCTCCCTCTAAGTCGATAGAATATTGACTTAAAATGTCGTCCTGTTCTTGAGGCGTGCTATTTTCCATGTCCAAAGGAAGTGTTGTAATATCCACCCCTGCTGAAAAAGCCTTTTCTCCATTAGCGTGGATGATACAAACCCAAGCATCCTCATCGGCTTTAAATTTAGCCATAGCTTTATTAAATTCCCGATACATGGCTGGTGTAAAAGTATTCATCGCATCAGGGCGATTGAGCGTAACAATAGCAATTCGATTTTGGACCCGATAATTAATGACTGGCATAGAATGGCGATTAAAGTGACAAAGGGAATTTGAAATAATTAAAAGTAGAATTAGGCGGGTAAAATATCTAAATAAACCTGATTTCTCACTATGAAAGTCTAAATATTTTAGAATTATGTTAAAATTTAAAATAGCAAAAAAAAAGGCAAGGATAAAATTGACTTCGCTTTGAAATGCCTGTATTTTTGTAGGCGAATTACAGATATTATTTTAAAAAAGCGAGGATATTTTCAATAGTCCTCACTAAGTATTAAAGTTCTAAGAGTAAGGGTACTTTTATTTTATTTTTTAAGTATTTTATCTGTCCATGACCTTACTTGGTTTTTGTGCGTCATTCTGATGGCAAAACCCGTCTTGCCGAGTGTTGAAGCCACAACTTCACTCGGCAATCTTTTTATATAAACAAGATAACAGGATTTAATAGTAGGTCGTACTTTATAGGCTTGTATTAGGTCGTATCCGGTTTAGGGATGGAAGATGTTGGGAAAATTCAATGCGCTTCTTTAAAATTGATTAGGTAGTATTCGATAATAACGTTTAATAATCTCCAATAATTTTTTAAGTATTCCACTTTTCTTTTTATAAGGAATGCAAAAGAACAAGTAGCTTGGCTCATGTTATTTATTTTTCATTTCTAATCTCTTCATTACTGCTGTCAAAAAAGCATTCTGTACTTTTTCTCCAGACCTAAAATATAATTCAGGGTCAATCAACTCTGCTTCCATTAATTGAAAATGACCTTGATGAATGATGCCATCCATTCTAGCATAAAGAATATCTTCTGGATAGTTATTTAGGATATTTTGGGCTTCTTGTATAATATGCGTGGGTGGTTCAGGATAAGTAATTGTTCCGCCCAATTCACCCTGTACTCTAAAATCTCCCTTTTTAGGTTTTTTGAGTGCAGAGATGCAGTATTTTTTATCAAAGAAGATAATGGACCATTCTCCTTCTGTTATAATTTCTGGTGTAAATTTTTGCACCATGACGCTCGTCTTACTATAATAATTGACCAAATTGTCTTGTAGGTGTTGATGATTAGTTTTGTCAAAACTATAAGTATGGTAAGCCGACATGGAAATAACGGGTTTAATAACAGCTTTTTCCCAACCGTTTTCTTCCAAAATCGCAGACAAAGCTAATGGTCGAACATCGTCAAAAAATAGGGTAGGGATAACAGGAAAACCCTTTTCTTGTAAGTCTTTGAGGTAATACTTATTGTAATTCTGTTCAATGATAGAAATAGGATTGCAAATCGGTGTCTTAATCGTTTTTAAGAATTGCAACCAATGTTCGAAAGCAACTGTCTTTTGGTGGTAGTCCCATGCAGACTTGAAAATTAGTAAATCAAATTGATTAAAATCAGTTGGCTTATCCCAAACTACTGGAATCAGTTCGATACCTTTTTGTGCAAATGGCGCAAGCAAATATTGGTCATCATAATAAAGATTAGTGAATTCGTTACAAGTTATTAAGCCAATTTTTTTCATACTAGAACAAGACATTTAATCTATTAATTATACCTCATATAAGGGGCAATGGAAACGGGTTAATAAAAGGTGAAATATTCGATATTATTTAGCGATAAGCTAAACTTTGTAATTTTTTTTGTCAAAATAGTTAAGTATTGGGAACTAATGGACTGTTTTTTGCTATAAAAACAGTACTTCCTAAACTTTCTTTGTTCGGAAAGAAAAATAGTAGCTAAAAACAATTCACTCCCATTAAAATAGAAATAAGAAAAAAAAAATAATGTCAAATATTCCTATATTTGCCACTTTTAATAATAACAATAATGGAACTTCTGTTTGATAGCGAACATATTATAACTTTAACTAAATCAATTAATTAGAGGTTTCCATCGTAAATTTTATCAATCTAAAGTAAAATCTAATTATGTTGAGGAATACGTTTTTACTGGCATTAGTAATTAGCTTTTTTGGAGGGACTGTCACTGCTCAAAGTGTAACAGTAGGCTATGCTCCACCAGCAAGACATGCAGCAGAATTTGGCATAACAGTAGGCTATGCCGCAAATTATGGAGATATAGATAACCGTCCAGGATTTGGAATAGGTATACATTATCGAAAAGCATTAGATTATCTTTGGTCTGTAAGAGTAGAAGGTAATTTTTTAGGCTTAAATGGAGAGAATGATGAGCAGACATTGGAGTACAAAACTTCCATTGCATCTTTAGGCCTTCATGGTATCATGACCTTAAACAATCTAAGATATGATGGTCCTAAGAAGACCAATATTTATGCATTGTTTGGTGGAGGAATAAATAATATCTCACCAGATGTAACCTCTAATATTGTAACCGACCCAGATAGTTATACTAAAGCAAGTGTTCAAGCAGGGATTGGTTTTGCTTTTAAAATTAGCGATAAATTTAACGTAGCTATTGAAACGATGGGCATTCGTCCTTTTGGAAAGGATAGTGATTTAATAGATGGTTTGTCTGGTAATGATAATGACTTTATTAATTACACCAATGTTCGATTAAATTTTAATATTGGGCAAAGAGAAGGAGTCAAAGAACCATTATACTGGGCTAGTCCATTTGAGGATATCATGAAAGATATTGCGGAATTAAAGGCGCGTCCAAAGTTTGATTTGACCGATGAAGATAAGGATGGCGTTGTAGATATGTGGGATGAAGACACCGCAACACCAATGGGTGCAAGAGTTGATGCAAAAGGTAATATATTAGATAGTGACGGCGACGGTATACCAGATCATAAAGATAAAGAACCATTTTCAGCTCCGGGTTATACGATAAATGGAGAAGGGGTAGCGCAAATTCCAGCACCTACTTATATCACAGAGGGTGATGTAAATAAAATCGTTGATGCAAAAATCAAAGATTACGATTTGACAAAACCAGATGCCTCGGTTAACTGGTATTTACCAAACGTTAATTTTGGAAATAATAGTTATAATGTAGCGAGGTCTGAATATGAGAAATTACACCAAATTGCAAGAGTCATCAAGGACAATGCACAAATGAATTTTGTAGTAAGAGGGTTTACGGACCAATCAGCTACAGAAGATTATAATAATGTTTTATCTTATAATAGAGCAGCAGCTGCGATTGACCATTTAGTAAATGCTTATAATGTTCCAAGAAATCGTTTGATTTTACAATGGGGTGGGGAGTCTGAAAATATAGCCCCTGGCAATAAGAATGCAGTCAATAGAAGAGTTGAAATTGGCGTAGCAAAACCTGGCGACGCAGAAATGGCTAAACCAAGTGGACCTGATGCAGGCGTAGGCACTTTCAAAGGAAATAAAACAGGGTATTAATAATAGCAGTTTTTAGTTTGCAGGGGCAGTAAGCCGTTGCATTAAAAAAGCGACTTAGACATTTGGTTCTAAGTCGCTTTTTTATTGTCTAGGTAAAATTTTTAAGTTCAAGTGCAAGTCTCAAGCTCAAATTCAATCAGCGCTATCGTAAAAACTGTCACTGCTACTGCCACTCAATAATTACCCACCGATAACATCACCAATGTACAAGCAATCTCCGTCTCGATACCTTTTGCTTGAGCCAATGCTACCAATTCCATATTTTCCGTACCGGGATTAAAAATGATGCGTTTTGGTTGTAAGCTTAAAATATAATCATAGTATTCAACCTGACGTTTTGGGTTTAAATAAAGCGTGACGGTATCCACTCCTTCCACTTCAGGTTTTCCTTTTAAAATAGAAATACCTTCAATTTCGCCTTCTCTTAAACCGACAGGGACCACTTCATGTGCGTATTTTTTCAACCGTCGAGTTGCGATATTAGAATATCTTTCTGGTTTTAAAGAAGCGCCTAAGACCAAAGTTTTCTTACTCATACTAAGATAATTTTAATAAAAAAAGCCATCAGTTATTATTAAAACAACTGATGGCTTAAAAAAGTTATATTTTGAGAAGATGCCCAAGCATTGGCACTGTTTTCAACCCCTCAACCTTTCAAGCTCCTTCTTAAACCAACATTCTAATAGGGTCTTCTAAAATCTCTTTATAAGTTTTTAAGAATTTAGCGCCAGCTACACCGTCGACGACTCTATGGTCACAAGAAAGCGTAACTTTCATTCTTTTTCCAACTGCTAATTCTCCATTTTTGACGACTGGTTTTTCAACGATTGCACTAACGGCTAAAATACAAGCATTCGGACGATTGATAATAGCTGTAAATTCATGTATGCCAAACATTCCTAAATTAGAAATGGTGAAAGTGCTACCTTGTTGGTCTTTCGGTTGTAATTTTTTCTCTTTTGCTTGACCAGCATAAGCTCTGACTTCTGTATTGATTTGAGACAAAGTTTTCATGTCCGCATGTTTAACCACAGGAATCAATAATCCATCTCCCGTATCCACTGCTACCCCGATATTTATATCCCTATTAAAACGGATTTTATTATCCTCTAACCAAGCTGCATTAATCGCAGGGTGTTGTCTTAAGGCTACAGCCGCTGCTTTGACTGCCAAATCATTAAAAGATATTTTGGTCGGTGCAATCTCATTCATTCTTACCCGAGAAGCAATGGCATTTTCCATATCAATCTCGGTAGTCAAATAGAAATGCGGTGCAGAGAATTTATTGCCCACAACGTTTCTTGCAATTGCTTTACGCATTTGACTTATAGAAATATCTTCGTAGTTAGCTTCGCCATTACTAAAAGTAAACGATTCAACAGTAGAAGTAGGAGCTGTCGTAGGAGTTGCAGGGGTTGGTGCAGCAGCAGGTGCTGTTTTAGGAGCAGGAGTTGTTTGGGCTCCACCACCAATCAATGCTTCAATATCTCGCTTGACAATTCTACCATTATCTCCGCTTCCAGAGACTGTAGATAGGTTGATACCCGCTTCTTTTGCCATACTCTTAGCAAGAGGAGATGCTTTGACTCGTTCGCCACTAGGAGCAGTAGCCGCTACTTCTTCGTGCGTTACAGTTTCCATTGCAACGGGTTCTGCCGCAGCTTCAGCGGGGGCATCAGCGTTTCCACTATCACCACTACTGGCAGCAGCTATTGCCGCTTTCCAATCTTCTCCAGCGGCTCCGATAACAGCAATTACGCCATTGATAGGAACAGGTCCTTCCTTTACTGCGATATGTAATAGAATACCATCGCTATAGCTATCTAATTCCATAGTAGCTTTATCCGTTTCCACTTCTGCAAGTGTTTCTCCAGATTCGATTTCTTCGCCTTCTTCTTTTAACCAGCCTACGATGACACCTTCTTCCATAGTATCACTCATTCGAGGCATGCGAATGACTTCTGCCATAATTCTATTTCTTTAATGTTTAAGTTATCTTTTCGATAAACAAATGAATGGTTATTTGGTTCGGAGGGACAAAAATAGGGTATTCGAAAACGATATGTAATATTTTTAGCGAAAAAAAGAGAAATGCCTTATTTTAATAATAAATGAGCGAATTTACGCTGGACCTTATTTTTTATACATAAGCAGGATTTTATATAATAATTTTCTAAAAAAGTGCTTCAAATTGCTGATATACAGGTATTTGGAGGGGTAGAAAGCGGATTTTGTCGAAAATACTTTTGTTATATAGACATACTTAGTATCTTCATGCTGGTGACGTTTCTAAGATTGAAACGTATAAAGAATGGAAAAAATCATATAACTTCATTCTTACTTTTTTTGAAAAAAACAAACTAAAACAATTATGGGTTTTTTAAGTGACATGAAACGATTATTATTTGGTGCAACTTCAATCGCCAAATCAGCAGCAGAAAAAGCCGCTGATGCAGGAAAAGATTTGGGAGGAGGTTTAATGGATAAAGCAGGTGATGCACTAGAAAAAGCAAAGGACTTGGCAGAAGATGCGGTAGAGCAAGTAAAGGATAGTGATATTTTGGACAAAGCAGGAGATATAGTGAATAAGGCGAAAGATGTAGCAGGAGATGTAATTGATACAGCAAAAGATGCGACAGGAGATTTGACAGAGAAAGCAGCATCAATGGCAGCTGGTGCCAAAGATATGGCTTCAGATTTAGGAGACAGTATTAAGTCAGGTGACTTAATGGACAAAGCCAAAGATATGGCAGCGAATGTAGGCGACACAGTCAAAGGAGCTGCAGGAGATTTGACAGAGAAAGCATCATCAATGGCTTCAGATATAGGAGATAAAGTGAATGCAGATGGCTTGATGGATAAGGCTAAAGGAATGGCAGCGAATGTAGGAGATACCGTCAAAGGAGCGACAGGAGATTTAACAGGTAAAGCGGCAGCGATGGCAGCAGGTGCAGCAGGTCTGGCAGGGAGCTTAGGGGATAAAGCAGGTGGCTTGATGGATAAAGCCAAGGATGTAGCGGCCAATGCAGGTGACACAGTCAAAGGAGCGGCAGGAGATTTGACAGATAAAGCAGGAGATTTAGCAGGGAACATAGGGGATAAAACAGGTGGTTTGATGGATAAAGCCAAAGATATAGCAGCCAATGCTGGAGATTCGGTAAAGGGAGCGGCAGGAGATTTGACAGGTAAAGCAGGAGCGATGGCAGCAGGTGCAACAGGTCTGGCAGGGAGCTTAGGAGATAAAGCAGGTGGTTTAGTGGATAAGGCTAAGGATATGGCCGCTAATGCAGGCGACACGGTAAAAGGAGCAGCAGGAGATATAGTAGATAAAGCTAAAGATGTTGGGAATGATATAGCAGATAAAGCAATAGATGCAAAAGACGATTTAGAAAATATTGCCTAATACAGTTGTAAGTGGTGAGTGATAAGTGGTAAGTTTCTTACCATTTACCACTTACCACTTACCATTTATCACTTATAACTAATAATAGATGGGTTTTTTAAGTTCTTTAAAGCGTTTATTTTTTACAACTGAATCAGTAGCAAAATCAGCGGCCGAAAAAGCAGCTGATGCGACTAAGGATGCAGGTAAAGATATATTTGAAAAAGGTAGCAATTTGTTTGAAAAAACAAAAGGCGGTATCGGTGATGATGTACTGGGAGCTGCTGGAGGATTGGCAGATAAGGCCAAGAACGTTGCAGGAAATATTGGAGATAGAGCCAAAGATGTTGTTGGGAATGTAAGTGAGAAATTAAAAGAAAGCGAAGTCTTAAACAAAGCAGCTGATTTTACGGAAGGAGTAGGCAAAAAAGTCTTAGATAGTGATGTGGTAAAAGGAGCGGGAGATTTAGCGGAGAATGTAGGTGGAAAAATCCTAAATGCTGGAGAAGGTATAGTCAACAAAGCTAAAGATACTGCAGAAGGAGTGGGTAAGACCATTTTAGAAAGTGATACTTTGAAAAAAGCAGAAGGTTTGGCGGAGAATGTAGGTGGAAAAATTTTGGATAAAGGGGGAGATTTAGCAGATAAATTCAAGACGGCCTCCACAGCTATTGGAGGAACGATTTTGGATAAGACAGAAGGTTTAACTGATAAAGCAAAAGATTTTTCTGAAAATATCGGAGGAACGATTTTAGATAAAGGAGGCAGCTTAGCGGATAAAGCAAAAGAAGCGATTAATAATCCAGAAGAATCATTAGATGCCATTTTAGATAGAGCTAAAGGGTTGGCCAATGATATAGAAGATAAAGTTCAAAATGCAGGAGGAGAAATATCAGATAAGGTAGGATATGACGATTTGAAAAAAAGTACCTTAGAGGGAACAGATGACTTTTTCGCGAAAGCAGAGCGATATGCAGAAGGGGATTATGAGAATGAAGGAGAAGGGACCATTAAAATTGTAGAACAGAAAGAATCGACTACACCGACTGAAAAAGAATCTTTTCAGGGGGATATTCATGGGTTTGACGATTTGGACGGCGACGGCGACCCTTTGATAGATGATGCTATTATAGAAGAATAAATGACTAAAAAACAAGGTTAGGGATTTAGAAATAAATAAGGTGCACAAATTTTATACAGCTATTTTTTCTTTTAGCAAGGCAAAAATTTTTAGCATAGCAGGGTTACGGTCAAAATTTTTAACGCAGATAAAAGGAAAAAGAGCAAGTAAAATGCATATGTTATTATTTACTAAGTCCCTTTGGGGCTAATTAGCTTGAATAAGGGGGCAACTTGCAAAAATAGTGTTACAGACTATTGGTCATGTAAATAATAAATTGTTTATTTGCTAATACAAAATACTCAATTTAAACAACCTATTTTCAAAAGATACCGTAACAAGTAAAGCATCCGAAAAAAGATGAGCGCAACGGTAGCATATAATGTCGTTGCGCTCGTTTATGTCTAAAGGATGACGAATTTATAACTCCTTAAATTAAAAAAGCATTTGGCACTAATTAAATCTATTTCAGGCATTCGAGGAACTATTGGAGGTACAGCTGGTGGAAATTTAACTCCCCAAGATATTGTAGAGTCCACAGCTGGTTTTGGGACCATGCTTTTAAAAAAATATAAACAACCTACCATTGTAATTGGCAGAGATGCAAGAATATCTGGCGCATTAGTGAGTAATTTGGTCTGTAGTACACTTCAAATGATGGGCATTAATGTAGTTGATTTAGGATTGTCAACAACACCAACAGTGGAAGTAGCAGTAGTTTTGGAAAAAGCACAAGCGGGCATTATTTTAACTGCAAGTCATAACCCTAAGGAATGGAATGCGCTAAAATTACTAAATAAGAAAGGAGAATTTATTTCTGCTAAAGACGGTGAGACGATTCTGAAAATTATCAAGAAAGGAGAAGTAAACTATGCTAATGTAGATAAATTAGGTACTTACCGTAAAGACGAAACTTACCTAGAAAAACATATTGAATCCGTATTAGCATTGCCATTGGTAAAAGTGGAAAATGTAGCAAAGAAGGCGTTCAAAGTGGTAGTTGACTGTATCAATTCGACAGGAGCTATTTCGATACCTCCCTTATTAGAAAAAATGGGATGTGAGGTCATTTTATTGAATGAAGAAATGACAGGAGATTTTGCGCATAACCCAGAGCCTTTGCCAGATAATTTGAGAAGTTTGTCACAAGCAGTAACAATAAATCGTGCACATTTGGGCATTTCTGTAGACCCAGACGTGGATAGATTAGCTTTTGTTTGTGAAGACGGAGAAATGTTTGGAGAAGAATATACTTTAGTGGCTATAGCTGATTATGTTTTGAAGCATAAAAAAGGAGACACCGTCTCTAATTTATCTTCTACAAGAGCCTTAAGAGATGTAACAGAGAAACACGGAGGTGTTTATCATGCATCAGCCGTAGGGGAGGTCAATGTAGTATCTAAGATGAAAGAAGTCAATGCAGTAATTGGTGGAGAAGGAAACGGAGGAATAATTTATCCAGATGCACATTATGGCAGAGATGCCATAGTAGGAATAGCCTTGTTTTTATCACATTTAGCAGATTTTGGTAATCCTGTTTCTTTTATGAAATCGAGATATCCAAAATACACTATATCTAAAAATAAAATACAGTTAACTCCAGAAATAGATGTTGATTTCCTATTAACGAAATTAAAAGATAAGTATAAGAATTATGAATTGAACACCATTGATGGATTGAAAATAGAAATTGATACAGATTGGATACATTTACGTAAATCTAATACAGAGCCAATTATTAGAGTCTATTCAGAGAGTAATTCAAAAGTAGTGGCGGATAATCTTGCTAGAAAAATCCAACAGGATGTTCACGAAATTTTAAAAGGAGTAAAAGTGTAAAAAATTAACTTTATTTTGTAAATTTTTCATTTTTAGTTACTTTCGCAGTATATTTTCTTAAGACCCTTCCCTAAAAGACCCTTTCCGCTTTATATAAAAGCAGGATTGTTTAAGGTCGTATTATAAAATTACCTTTTTATACAGTATCTATTTTTTAATAAATTTTTCTACATTACTTAAGAAAAAGAGTAAGGTATTATTGGTAAATTTATTTGTTAAACGCTGATAAACAGCGAAATAACAATAAATTTATTAAGCGCTTTTATCTTTAGATGGTATGTCGTAAAAAATTTATGCCAAAGAGAATATTTTGATAACGTATTAAATTTATTGATTGCTATCCATCTAGTAAAAAGTGAGCTAGCAGGTGTCCAATTGGCAAATAAATAACAATATATAAAGTTATCTATGTTTTCTATTGCTACTTCAGATGCTCCGTCAATTTATTAGCTAACCCAAGTAGCGGACAATGAAAGGAAATAAGGCAATTTTTGTAAATTTTACGGTGAAGCAAGTAAAATGCACCAAAAATTAACACATTTTCTTTCTTTAAGAATTGTCCGCAACTTGAATTAGCTAAATAAAAAAGCCAATCTAATAGGCTATTTATTTGTTCATCCAAATAAGCGTTATGTGCTTAGAAAAGGGTATAGATATCAGCTAAAAGAGAATCGTTAACCAAAAGAATGGAAAAATGAAAGAAGGATTTATTCATGACGCATTATTTGTTAAACAAAACAATTTATTGCGAAAAATCCCCATAGAAGATGTCCTTTGGATAAAAACAGAAGGCAATTATAGCCTTATTCATACAGTAGGGAAAAAGTACATCTTAAAATTATCCTTAAAAAAAGTATTGGAACAGTTGCCTAGTGACTATTTTATCCAAATACAACGGGCCTATATTATTGCCTTGCCCAAGATAGAGGATATAGATATTTCTACAAGTGAGGTTATTATAAATAAAGAACGGTTGCCTTTAGGGAGGAATTTTAGAGATTCTTTATTTAGCTGTTTGAAGATTTTGAAGTAATTTTAGTTATCGGGTGACTTTTTATGCTAAACGCAAAATAAACACCCGATAGCCGACCTTATTTTCGTTTAGTTCTAGAAAATAGCGTAATATCTTTATTGAATAAAAAACCATAAATTACGCCTACCCAAGAATCATGTGCATGTAAATTGTCATAAAATTCAGGGGCCATTTTCTTCAATTTTGGTAAGCGGCTACCAGGGATGGTTGGGAAATCATGATGTTCATTATGGTAGCCAACATTAAAGGTGATTTTATTTAAAGGACCATAATAAGAGTAAGTTTCTTGCCCTTCCTCAAATACATAATGCTCAGAAATAAAATGTCCTGCCGTTGGATGTAAACTTCCTGCAAAAAACATGGATAGTAATAAATACAACAAACCTGACCATCCTGCAAAAGGTAAATAAATAGCCATTGCTACTAATTGAAAAGCAATATTATATTTCTGCCACTTATCTAATTTTATCTTTTTTACAAAAATAGGTCGAAAAGCATAGACCAAAATCTGATTGATATACCAAGTCAATTTTCCAAACAAGCCTCTAAAAAAAGAAGCCTCCTGTACCATGGGAATATCCACATCAATACCGTCAGTTCCTTGGTGCCAATGGTGTAAACCATGATATATCTTAAACGACATCGCATAAGGTGCGACGATAGGCAGATTGGCAAAAATGGCAAAGATATTATTATGCTTCTTGGACTTAAAAGCTAAGTTGTGGGTAATTTCATGAACGGCCAAAAACATAGCGCCAGCAATAGTTGCTCCAATCATATAAGTGACAACCAAGAATGGAATCCACGATAATTGATGGGCATACAAGCCAATCGCTAACTGCACGACCACCATCAAAGTAGTCCAATATTTTAGATTTTTATCAATCCCAAATAATTCTTTGACCTCTGGGTGTGCAGCTAAAATCTCTTTTCTTCTATCAAAATGAGGTTCTCTATCTTCTACCCAATAAAAATCATCTTGTGGAGCTGTTTTCTGTGAGACCATTTTATAATAAAATTAAAATTGAAATGAAAGTTTAAAACACCTGTTTCGCTAATGTGTTCGCAAATATCCGATATTTTAAGGGTTTTTGAAAATTCGGATGTAAAAGTATTGCCATTTAGTCTTTAAAATCTCATAAGTCTCCTCCCTTCATAAACCTCACCCCTAGCCATTAATCCATTTCGAAAGGCACATTCCGTTTAAACGCACAACCAAAATCTATAATCGACTCCGTCTTCCGCACTCCTTTGATATGGTCAATCTTTTCGTAGAGTAAGCGACGCATATGTAAGTTACTTTTGGCGACTATCCGAATATACAGCGTATAACTTCCGGTGATATAATAACATTCTACAACCTCCGGAATTCGCTTTAGTTCTTCAATGACTTCCTCCGATTTAGCATCTTCTTTTAGCACTAAGCCCGTAAAAGCCCCCCAATCGAAACCTAGTTTTTTTTCATCTATGATAATCGTTGTCCCTTTCAGAATCTTTAACTCTTTCATCCGCATGACTCTTTGATGCACCATCGTGTTGGAGATACCTAAGTCTGCTGCAATTTTAGAAAAGGGTCTCTTACCATCCTTTTCAAGGGCTTTTAAGATACGTTTGTCGAAAGCATCTAAATATTCTTGTTTAATCATTCCAAAATAATATTTGTATTTTGAACTAAATAAATTAAAATTCACTTAAAAGTATAAAAATAAAGTCATATTGATGTTTAATTAATTAAAATAAAGTCAAATGTTAATAAATGTAAACAAGTCTTTTCAATAAAAGAATTGGGTTTTTAGAATATCTATGCCTTTTTTACTTTCTTGTGAATTGTTTTAAAACAAAAAAAACTCATAATCAATTAGCGCGTCTTTGCGTCAAAAATATTTATAAATAGTGTCAGAAACCACGAACCATACTCAAAAAATAGGTTGGAAAACCGCAGCAGCGATTGTCATCTCGAATATGATTGGCACAGGCGTATTTACTAGTTTGGGTTTCCAGATAGCAGACATCAAGAATACGTGGAGTATTATCCTCCTTTGGTTCATTGGTGGTATGCTGGGACTAATAGGCGCGTTTACCTATGCGGAATTAGGTACTCGATTTAAAGAGTCAGGAGGAGACTACATATACTTATCTCGAATTTTTCACCCATTTGCAGGTTATTTGTATGCATGGATTTCACTGACAGTAGGTTTTTCTGGGCCTATTGCTATTTCAGCTTTGGCAATGACTAGTTATTTAAGTCCAATTAATCCAGCGATATTTACCGATTGGTTTGGCATAGGTATTATTTTATTAGTAACACTAATTCATTCCGTGAGTGTGGGGCAAAGTGAGCGATTTCAGCAGTATTCTACTATCTTAAAAATAGCTTTTGTTTTTGTCTTGATAGCTTTAGGGTTTTATTTTATTCCTGTAGAAAATACGGCCTTGAATTATTCGGCTAGTTGGAAAGAAGAACTCTTTTTGCCAGGTTTTGCAGTATCTTTAATTTATGTGTCTTATGCTTACACAGGTTGGAATTCAGCAGCTTATATCACCGATGAAATAGAAGACCCAGATAAAAATTTGCCCAAAGCCTTAATTCCCGCAGCCATCTTTGTAACCGTAGTTTATATTCTCCTGCAAATCGTTTTTTTAAGACACGCTTCGGTAGACCAACTATCGAATAATGTCGAAGTGGCTATGATTTCTTTCTCCAATGTCTTAGGCGAAAATGGTGGATTTTGGGTCAGTATTTTTATTGGCATTCAATTAATAGCAACGATTAGTGGTTATTTGTGGGTCGGTTCTAGAATTTCTTTTGCAATGGCGAAAGAGAATCCACTTTGGAAAAGTATTGCCGTTAAAAATAAGAATGGGATACCTGTTCGAGCTTTATGGTTACAGGGAATAATTGCCGTCATTTTGACCCTAACAGGTACTTTCGAACAAGTCATGCTGTATGCAAGTTTTGCCCTGCAATTGATGGGGACTTTGACGGTGGCATCTTTATTATGGTTAGAAAGAAAAGAAGGAACTTATCATAGTCCTGGACGCCCTTGGTTTCAGTATATCTTTATCCTATTTAGTATTTTTGTATTAGGATTTATGTTGAAAGAACAACCCTATGAAAGTATGATTGGGATTGGTTTTGTAGTCGTTGGTGGAATAACTTATTTTTTACAGCCGACAAAAACAGAGAAATAACCTTCACCCAAAAGCATCCTATATAAAAAATCACGTTCTTTATAGACCAAAAACAAAGCTCTATGAAGAAACACCTACTGTATTTACCTTTATTATTACTCCTGTTTACAGGAAGCAGTTATGCTCAAAATGACATCTGTACAGGTAATTTGGGAGATAATATTTTTGAAAGAGGAGATTTTGAAAGCGGTCAAGCCAATATACCAGAAAAGCCAGATGGTCTGATTTCTACCTATAATTATGTATTTGCTGGACCTCCTTTTGATGGAAATTTTACAATCACAAATAATACAGGTGCTTGGGGTAACTTATTTCAAACTTGGCTGGCAACTGGGGATAATAGCACAGACCCGAATGGTTATTTTATGGTGGTTAATGCCGATTTTACGCCGGGTATTTTTTATGAACAAACGATTGAAGGACTTTGCGAAAATACGTTGTATGTATTTTCGGCCGATATTTTAAATATAGTCAGAGCAGAAGTAGCTGACCACATCCTTCCCAATGTCTCTTTTCTGTTAGATGAGGAAGAACAATTTACTACTGGAGGCATTCAACAGAACGAAAAATGGAATACCTATGGTTTTACATTTACCACAGGAGCAGGAGTAACGGAAATGAAGCTTAGTCTAAGAAATAATGCACCAGGAGGGAGTGGTAATGATTTGGCTATTGATAACATTACTTTTCGACCTTGTGGTCCTTTGGCAGAAATTTTGCCCAAAGACATCGCCAATATCTGTGAAGACGGCGACCCAATAGAAATAAATGCCACTATCAATGGGAATCAATTTGGCGAAGGTGCTTTCCAATGGCAACAAAGTTTTGATGAGGGAAATACTTGGTTGGATATTGATTTAGCCAATGAAAATACTATTCAACATACTGAGAAAGGGGCAGGATTTTATTATTATAGGTATCTATTAGCGGGCAATGAAGAAAATCTATCGAATGAAAAATGTAGAGTAAATTCTAATACGAAAATAGTCCAAGTAGTTCCCAAACTTTATACTATTGAAAAATCTCTTTGTGAAGGATTAACGTTTGAGGTGGGCAATGCTAGTTATAATCAATCAGGAATTTATACGGATTCGTTGATTTCATCTTTAGGTTGCGATAGCATAGTCACCTTAGATTTAACCGTCGTGCCAGATAAAGGAATAGAACCAATCATTCAATTTAAAGACCCACTTTGTGCGGGAGGACAAGAAGGAACAGTTGACATCTTTAATATCGCTAACATAAACCCACCTTATATCATAGAAATGGGAGACCGACGAGCAACTAGTTTTGTCAAATTTGTAGAATTACCCGCAGGCAGCTACGATATTTTTATAGAAGATGCAGTAGGTTGTACTTTTGAAAAAAACATAGCATTGGAAGACCCTGCACCATTTGTGATAGATTTAGGAACTGACTTGGCAATAGATTTAGGAGAATCGGTAACGATTAATCCATCGACTAATTATTCAATTGCCGAATTTCAATGGTCGCCGAATCAAGAAGATTGTATGAATAATTGTTTGGAGCCTACTTTTTTACCAACGACTTCTAATCAGTATCAATTATTAGCAACATCCGATTTAGGGTGTATCGCAGCGGATTCTATTTTTGTAACAGTCAATCCTGTTAGAAAAGTGTTTATCCCGAATGTTTTCTCACCCAATGGTGATGGGCAAAATGATTTTTTTTCCATTTTTACACAACAGCCCAATGTGCAAAAAATTATCGAAGTGGCTATTTTCGACCGTTGGGGGAATTTATTGTTTAATGGAAAAAATCAGGATGGGTTGGTAGCTGATTTTTTTTGGGATGGTCGATTTAGAGG
>CALJVJ010000327.1 GCA_937974625.1 uncultured Saprospiraceae bacterium | reverse complement strand
TGTTGCCCTTGAATACTTGGTGCTAAATTAAAGGTAAATTCGGCGGTACTGCCAGGTGCCAATCCATCTACTAAATCAAAATATAGGATTTGTTCTCCATTAACAGTTTCTATTGTTGGTTCCCCTGTAACCGAGTTCATGACATTCATATAAGAACCTGGGATATAGGTTAATCCAATTGGTAGTGCCACACTTACGGAATCATTAGGACCAACAGGGTCACCTCCACTACTTACCGTCAAACTAATATTCATAGGGACGGAGGTATCAGAACAGGGATTAATTTCTAAATCAGATACACCCAAATCTGAAATAAAGGGTGCTGTGACGCCATTAATTTCTAAAGCGTCTGCGGGAGAGAAACGATAGTTCGTCAAATTATTACAGGCATCAAAAGCGTAACTCAAAAAGCGCACTTTACTACCTGAAGTATAGTCACAATCCGTTTCCGTATCAAATCTAACCCTTACTACGTTTGCGGTTAGGTCTGTTGTACCAACTAAGCCTACGCTATCTAAATAACTATCTTGTTCGGTAACATTTATCTCATAGACATTACCATATAAGTTTACGGGATCCCCAACTACTGTAAAAGTAGGCGCACCAACCAATGGCACTGGATAAGATATTTCAAAAGTACCTGGTGTATAATTCACTCCATTTGGCAAAAAGAACCTTAAATGAACATTATTTAAGTAACCTAACTTACCACTCGTCAAGTCCAGCTCATAGGTAGTGGTAGAACATAAATCACCTACTAGAGAACCAGATGGTTGCAAAATAGTCATTCCTAATTCTGCATCTACAGGTTGTAGTTTTACCGTATCACTATCCGCACATTCTGCTTCTGCAAAAGTAGCAGGATAGCCATCACAGCCCCATCCTGTAAATAAAACTAAACTATCTACAAAACAAGCATTGGAAGTAACGCATAGTTCAAACCTCCTAAAATCTGTACCATTAATCGTTCCTATTTGATAAATATCTGTCGCTGGATTAATGTATGGACCAAAAGTATCATCGGCATAAATTTCTCTTAAATTATTGATAATAATACCTCCAGAAGGGCTCTGAAAATGTAAAAAAGCGTTACCAGCCGCATTATTATTGACATTATTGACCGTAAGTAAAAAACAACTATTTTCTTGATTTACTTCAATAATAGATGTTTCTGCTTTAATAGAAACAGATGGTCCTCCCGTATAAGTTAAGTTAACATCCTCATTGGTTGTTGAGGAAGTAGTGCCAAAAAATCTTTCATCTAAATCCCATTCCATTTCAAAAGGCATATTATAGGTGCCTATCTCTGTGGCACAACCACCTCTTAAACGAGTTCTAATTTCAAACCGTGCTCCATCATCCAAATAAGGGAAGCCCCCTTGGTCTGCCATATATTGTTCAACATTGAAGGTGTAGTCATCTCCATTAGTCGTAATGTATGGTGACCCAGCACTAATAACTTCATTAAAAACCTCTGTCCCCTTTTTGTTACGAACATACAATTGGAAACTAACAAAGGTTAACTCTGGTGGTTTTGCGATGGTATATAATTTAGGATTTTTCCAATTTTCTCGATATTCATTTGGAAAATAATCGTAGCTCGCTGTCCCACTCGTTCCTAACCAAGTTCTCAATTCCGAATCATGTCGAAATTCGTTACAACCTCCTGCAGACCATACGCCTTGCTCAAAAAAGTATTCATATAATCCTACTTGGTTGATGTTGGTCGCTAAATCGTTACAACGATACATCATACCACCATAAGCTTCGTCACTCACAAAAAAGCGAGAATTAAGGGTATGGCTAGTCACGCCAGGTGCTGCAGTTTGTAAGACGGTAAAATAAAAATCTACCGAAATAGAATCGCCTGGTGAATACAAGAAATCAGTAGGTAAATCTGTACAACCTAGAGCATTAAGATTGGCAACACTCAAATTATTTATTAAGTTATTCCCATCTTGAAATTGCTGGATTATATTACAAGTATAAAAAGTATCTAAATCACTATCGTAGATTGTTAGCTCTGCACCTAAGGGTAAATAGTCAGTAATAGCCATATCCAAAGTTGCATAAGCATAATCATAGCTCATGGTGCCTACAATACGTCCTTCATAATGAGCTCGAACGGTATCTCCTCTGATAATCCGATCTAATCGAATCAGAGAAGTATCGATTACCTCTCCCGCTTCAGGGATACCATTATTATTAACATTATCTCCAAGACCTAAGGTAGCTCGTTGGACTACCATTTCTGTATGGACCAAACCTTCACACGGACCACAAGTTGGACATTCTATTTGGACCGTATTTGTAATTGGACAGGTGATGTACTGAGGGTCACAGGAGTTACAATCAGGCATGTGCCAACGAACTTCTTGGGTAATAGTAGCATTAGACCCCTGAGCACACATAATGCCCGTTTCATCACAATCTGCCACATATTTCAATAAAATTCCTGACCCTGTTCCTCCTGGACTAAAACCACCAGGTGGTGTACCTGTCCAACGTACTACTAACATATCACTAGTGCCACCACCGCCACTTATTCCATTATCCGTATAGGTATAAATATCAGGTGTCCAAACATCTCCGTCATTATCCATCCACATAATACCTGTAATATCTAAGCCATTGCCAATCGTATAAGTAGCTTCTAGGTAGCAGTTTGGACAATCATTATCAAAAGAATTACCATAATATGGAATGTTATAGGTATTCGTTCCCGTTTCTCCATTTGCTAGCTCAACTGGTGCTTCCAGAAAAGTAGTCATGGTTGCTCGTCTTCTTGTGGTCTCAAATCGAGTAGCATCATAGGTATTAAATCCACATAAGTCTTGATAGCGAGGATAACTTGAATTATCACCTAGAATTCTCCAACTATTGGCATTTCTGATTTGACAGCCATTTCCCACAGACTGATTACAACCACAGCCATTATACATATCAAATTTGATATAAAAAGTATCGCCTGGACTTAAAATAAGTCCCTCTAGAATGAATGGTAGATTATTTGGATACCCTGTACAAGCTGTAACAGCAGGTACGCTAGTAGGTGTAATCGTTGTATCTACTCCATTAACTCCTGTTCGGATAGTGACGGCAGCAGGATCAAAACCAGCTGCTACCCCTCCTCCCTGCGGGCTATAATATTGTATTCTAAAATCAATATTCGTAGCTGGAGCATCACCATTATTCGTAATATAAAAACCACCTACTATTTTTTCATCTGCATAGCAAACAGGATTTAAGCCGTCTCCAAATCCGGCATAAGGAGCAGTTACCAAATTGGGTTCCTCCGCACCATATTGCACAGAAGATAAACGAGATGTTTCCTCACAAACCATCCCTTCGCAGCCATAATTCACTCCTCTTTCTAAATCAACTGGAGAAGCATTACAGGCAGTCATTTCATAAACTTCTTGAATATCAAAAAACTCATTAAATTCTAATAAAGTAGGGTCATTATTACTGTCCAAGACATCTATTGCTTTAGCCATTAAAGCACCGTCAATCACAAAATAGGTTCTTCCTCCTGCTACCCTATCTATCGTCAATGGCATCCCATCAATTAAGACATTTAATAAGGTCATCTGAGGGTGATTTACAATAAAAAGTTCAAAAGAATCTAAATCTCCTTGTGAACCATTTACAACTCTAGAAGTCACCGTATCTATCTTTCCCAAATACATCCCTACAGGTGAAGGTGAAGCAGAGGGAATCGTCAACGTAGCTTTAGCTAATTCAAAAGTAGGAGAGCTTTGGGTTTTGAAATTAGCCCCGCCACCTAAACAACTAAAAATTAGGTCTAACTGCTTATCGCCGGGGTCATTTGCTTCATCTATTCCATCACAATTCACCCCTAAATCAACCGTAAAAGTGGTGATATAATTAGGCAATAAAGTATCTAATAAAAAAGAAGGGGCATTGGCATCCTGTACCGTTGCATCGCCTCCAATTGAACCCGTAGCATAATAAAAACCAGGCAACATGTCGAAAGTGGCTACAATGTCATAAAGTGTATCTGTTAACAAATTCTCTACCTCGATGGTTACTGTCTTTTCGGGTCCGCAGACACCAAAATTATCTACGCCTGATTGAGGTGTAGTTATCGTTACCGCTAAATTAGTAGAAAGTAACACGATAACTTTTACCGTATCTTTTACTTCACAACCATTGATATCATTAGCCGTTAATTCGTATTCGGTGGTTACTGTAGGACTAATTGATATTGTTTGTCCTGATTGCGTAGGTCCTCCTGGCAACGCTAGCCATGTATAATTACTATGGGCTGGAGATGCAGATAAGTTAATGGTCATACCTGTACAAATCGTTTGGTCCCTACCTGCGTAAACAGGAATAGGTGTAAACCGACTAACAACGGTTTCTAAAGAGTCTGCACAATTTCCATTCGCCACCACAACTCTATAATATTTTTCAGTGGTAAAAGCTCCTGTAGTATAAGTAGCAGCCGTACCAATATTTGCATTTAAAATAGTGCCTACTGCATCTATTTCTCTCCAAACATAACTACCGCCACCAGTTGCCATCAAATCAAGTATAATTTCAGGACAGATAGTCGTATCATTTTGAGAGGTAATAGTCAGTTGATTAATCATGATGGCAGTAGTCTCGTCAACGCTTTGACAAACCGCCCCATCGCAACTAAAATCAGCAGTTCTAACAAGGTCATCTGGGCTATTGACACAGTCGACCATTTGATAATTCTCTATAATTTCAAAAGATTCTCCTGATTCAAATAGAGCTGGATCACCATTATTGCCTCCATTATTAGCCAAAGCCAAATTCGCACCTTGGAAGGTAAAAAGAACATCATTCCCTACCGAAGAAGTAGGCGCAATCGTAGTTCCATTTATAGTTAAAGAAGTTAAGGTTAACCCTACTGGAGGTTCGACCAAAAAGTTAACCATGGAAGGATTTCCATCACCTGTGTTCGTTAGCGTCGTAGTGACAGAAGTGGTTTCATTTAATGCTAAATCAAGACTGGCTGGAATTGAACTAGCAATAACTAGCGTAGCTTCTTCAATATCAAAATTGGCTGAATTAACAGAAAAATTACCAGTTCCGCCAGTATAATTAAAAGTAGCAGAGAGATTGTCACTGCCAGCATTGGAATTACAGTTCGCTGTAGCATCAAAATCAAAGTTTTTAGCAATATTAGGAAATAAAGTATCGATGGTAAAAGAAGGAATGGCTGCATTCAAGAGGGATGCATCACCAGATAAGGAACTATTGACATAAGAAAAGCCAACAGGCAATGGTAAAGACACCGTTACATTGGTCAAGGTATCTGCAATAATATTTTCGATAGTTAAAGCAATAGGTTTTTCTATTCCGCATACAGAAAAAGCGTCTGTCCCTTGATTGGGAACAGAAATATTGACTTGTAAATCTTGTGCAGACAAAGGTGTTGTTATTGTTAAAATTAACAATACAATACTTGTAAAAAATGTACGTGTCTTGCTAATTAGTGCTGACCGCAGAAAATACCTGCACCAGTCCCAATTTTTGTAATTCTTTTCCATTTCGAGTCTTTACCAATTACTTTAAACCAATACAGTAGTAGCCATGTACCTGCGATATTAATCGCCGAATGGTTCATTTTGGTGACAAGTACATTGTTGTGAACTAATTAACTTTAATTTACTGCGTACTAAGCACCAATACTTTTATGATTCTCTTGGAGTAAACAAAAAGTTCTTTTGCAAGGGTTAAATAATTAAACCTAGCAGGCTTGTTTAAAGCTTTCTTTCGTTTAGGGAGTGGGAAATAAGTAAGATACCCAAAAATGTGATTTTAGTTTGTCCTTATACTAGGCGCGAAAAACGGAGTTACCCCTTTGGGTAATGAGTATTTTCGTAATCCCGATAAATATCGGGACAGAAGGTCAAAATAAGGTCGCAGATTGGGTAGGTTATATTTTTCCTATTCCCTTCAAGTAAAAAATGAATACTCGGTAGCTAAATTTTAAAGAAAAGGCTGTCGGTTAATACAGCATAATTAGGCAAGAAAGGGGGTATCCTTTCTATAAGAAATACTAGATTTTCTTACTTCTAAATTTATAGGTTTAGAATCGTATTTAACAAAAGTAGTCGTAAAGAAGGATTATTATTTGAAAATTTAGGGAGATTTGTGACAGGTTTGAAGTGGACATTTGAGTAACACATCTTATAATTTTATAACAAGATTTAAATTACAAAGTGTTTTAATTTTGTGCTCAGTAAATTATATATTTCAATAACTATTATTTTAAATAGTTAGCTTCTAAGTCAATTATTACGTGACGACATTACGTTTAGCCAATCTTTAATTTGAACCAAAAATAATAGCCTGAATAAGATAGAACTAATCTAAACGCAGAAAGTCCCAACAAACTCGAGGAATCTGTTGGGACTTTTATAGGCTGCTGCAATAAACTAAACCTTAATTTAATCTTCTTTAATAACTTTTGCTTCTCCGACTGTAAATTGATTTGTTATTTCTCCATCCCCTTTAAAATGTAACACACTTTCACCAGCAGCACTTACCTCAATCGTTTGGTTAACTGTTAAAAAGACTTCAGTCTCCCCTGCTAATTCAGCATCTAATTTCTCGCAAACTAAGTCATAGTCTTTAATCAAAGCATCCCCTGCACTTTTCAAATCAAAATTAGCCACTTGCCCCTTTAGGTCTAATTCCGCTTCTCCTGCCATCTTAGTTATCAAATTATTAATAGCAACTTGTCCTTTCATTTCACTTTCTCCAGCCATCTCTATGGTCAAATCATTCGTCACTAAGTCATTCATTAAACTAACTTCCACTTCTCCAGCCAACTTAAAATCGATAATTTCTTTGGTCGTGATATAGATTTTAATGGTTTCGTTGCCTTTAATGTTTGTATTCGGCTTCATCTTGATTTCTAAAGTCTGGCCAGATTTTTCAATAATAATTAAGTCTTGTAAATTTTCGTTCGCCTCTACCTGTATACTTTCTTTTGTCTCCGAAAAAGTAAGGAAAACCTCAAATTCATTGGCTACTTCTAATTTATTAAAATTAGTAATGTCTTTGTCTACAGTAGTAATCTGAGCAGAAGGGGTAATCCTAATAGTTTCTTTATCACAAGAAGTCATCATCATGGCTAAACAAACTATTACTAAAACAATCGGGAAATTTTTCATAATTAAAAGTTTTTAAATTTAAGTAATTGGTTGATTTCTGACTCAAAGGTAGGAGCAATAAACGTTGGAGCAGAGCGAAAAAAGGCGAACAGCTAGAAACTTAAGGTGAACCGCTATTTTTTTTAGGTAAGCAATTTTAAAAAAAGAAACGGTAGTACAACTTGTGTACTACCGTTATCAGAAACATCATTTAACTAATCTTTTAGACTAAGATTCATCAATTATCTAGTCCCTTTAATGATTCTCTGCGTATGAGGCAATTTGCCAGCCTCTTGAATTGTTAAGATATAAGCGCCATCTGGTAAATGATTTAAATTAACGCTGTGGTAGCCTGCATCTTCTGCTAATTGATTGACCAATACTTGCTTTCCAGAAACATGGAAAACCGTTAAGACTCCTGTATTTGAAGCCGTTTGATATTCAACAGATAATACATCACTTACAGGGTTGGGATAAACTGAAATAGCTGTAATTTTTTCATTTAAAATTTCAATAGCTTCTAGTCCTTCCGTAACATCTGCATTCCTACTTTGAGCAATACCAGTTCGTATTAAAGAAGATGGTGTGGAATAAGCTACCCAATCTGTATAGGCAGAAGTTCCACCATCTTGACAAAGTGTTTGTAACCGAACTTCATAGTCTCTTCCAGCTGGTGCAAAAACAAATACTCTATTTGACCTAATAAGCCCTCGACCAACAACTCTTGTTTGACCTGCAAATCTTATTTCAATTTTGTATCTTTTAGCAGCTTCTATTTTATCCCAAGAAATGCTAGTTCTTCTACTATCTATATTCTCAATTGTCAAATTGGTTGGGGTTTCACAATCATTAATTGCTGTTTCTCTAATTACTTCAATTGGATTAGATAAGCTGAAACAACCTTGTAAGTCATTTGCATTCTTACCCATTTCTGCTCCCTGTAAACCATCTTCAAACGATAAGTGCCAGATTAAACACGTTCCTACTCCTGCTCCATCAAAGTCAACAGCACTTGGCATCGGTGGTAATCCTAAAATAATACCTTGGTCATCTGTTATTACCCATTGGCTATTTGCACCTGTACTGTTGGCTAAGGTAATTGAACCTGCTGGAATCTTATCTGCTACACCATCTCCAATAGAGCTAAAAGTAAATGGTCCGCCTGTTAGGGTCCCGCCGTTTGCTGCACACATATCTCCACAGTCTTGTCGAGTTACAGAAATACTATTTGATAAGCTATAACAGCCGTTTAATTGACTTACATTATTGTCTGCTGCTAAACCTGTTAAACCATCTTCGTAGCTTAAGTGCCATACTAAGCAGACACCTACTCCTGCGCCATCAAAGT